>JAPUHZ010000428.1 GCA_027297485.1 Deltaproteobacteria bacterium | reverse complement strand
GGCGGCGGCGGTGGTGGTGGTGGTGGTGGTGGTTATAATCGCTGGTAATTTTTTCCATTCCAGGCACAGTAACTAAAAAAGGGGAGCGATTGGCCGGGTCACTCCCCTTTTTGTTTCGGTCCTCTCGTTTATTTCAGCGCTTCAATTAAACTAGGTTTTTTTCTATGTCTCCATGCTATAAAAGCACTTACCGTTGTCTGATAAGATCTTTCTTTTGGCCACTTCTGATAGGTCCGAGCGTGCTTCAAAATTCCGAATCGCTTCGGCAAGATCCGGCTCATGGGGATAATCCGAGGCGTACAGAAACAGGTCCTCTCCCACTCTCTCAATTGCATAGGGGAGCATCGATTCCCAAAGTTCCGCATGGTAGAAAATTTGTCCACCCTTCATATACTCACTAGGGTTCTTCTTGAGCAGTGGGGCCTGGTGAGCTCGATTCTTATATTCCATATCGAGGCGGTCCATCAAAAAGGGTATCCACTCACATCCCGCTTCCAAGGAGGCAAACTTCAGTTTCGGAAAGCGTTCCAAGACTCCCTCCAGGATCAGACTGGTCAGATGGATCATCTGGGCAAATGGATGAGAGAGAGCCCTTGCCTCAATCAGAGTACGGAAAAAGTCAAAGCCTAGCCCTCGCGAAGGGGCACCGTGAATCCCTAACGGACATCCTAGCGTCTGGGCCTCCTCGTACAAGGGGTCAAAATAGAGATCACCCAGCGGCTTGGAAAAACCCACCGGCGCTAAAATACCACCAGCCATATGGAGATCCTTAACCGCTCGACGCAGCTCCTTTGCCGCCTCTTTGATATCTTGAATCGGGAGGAGGGCTACGGCCCCCAATCGGCGATTAAATTTTAGGTAACGGTCGGCCATCATGTTATTGTAAGCGCGACAAACCACCACGGCCCAATCCGGGTCCTGCATGAAGCCGATCGCCAGGCCTCCAGTGGGATAGATGACGGTCCGGTCAATCCCTTCTCTATCCAATACCTCCAACCAGGTCTTGGGGTCATCCGCTCCGATGACATAGGGCCTGGCGTCTCCAACTCTGCGCGCCATCCTGTGAAAACCGTCGAAACTCGGAAAGAAGGGGAGGGCCAGCACCTCTTTCCTTCCTTGATAAGGCGGTTCCAGATACTCGAAGATAATTTCATCCCTCTCAAAAATATGACCGTCCGTATCCACTACCTGTGTAGCCATACGTAATTCCCTCCTTGATTTTTATCGCCTATCTTTTTTGATCCGGGAGCTTTAATCTCTTATCGACTGAGTGAACCATTCGTTCGGGATCTCCCTTCCTATCCCCTTCTTCTTCGCCTCACGATAGACCGCCGTGCAGACAGCTGCGAATTGGACACCCATCACCCCTAAATTTAAAAACCATGTTGTTTGTTTCTCATACGTTCGGCCTTCTATCTTACCGCCGATGAGGTCTGCGAGACTCGGGAGCTCGAGAAGCTCTTGCCGCGGAGGACGCTTGGGGATAATTGCCTTTTCCTCAGGCTGTCCGGCTACGTAGCCCAAAAAACCATGAGCGGCATAAAAGGCGCCTGGTGGAGGATTCTCAAGATGTGGCGTGCTTTCACCCATTTTAATAGCCACATCGACAGCATTGGCAAATCCGGGCTCAGTTTCGTCCCAAGTAACATCCGTCACATGCATTCCCGGCTCCAACCAGTCAGTCTGAAAAACCGGATCAATAGAAGAGGTACAGCAGGAGACGATGTCGACCCCATTCACAGTCTCCCGCAAAGAGCTGACTGGTTCTACATCAATGCCGAATCTTTCGCTCATCTCTTTGGCATACTGTTTAGCGTTTGCCTGATTCGGGCTGTAGACCTTAACTTTGGTGATCTTGCGCACAGCCATAAAGGCCTCTAGATATGTCCGTGCCATCCCTCCGGAACCGATCATCCCCACCACCTGGCTGTTCGTACGAGAAAGGTATTTCACCCCCAATCCGGCGCCTCCAGCCACGCGCATGTGCTGGAGAAAGCCGTCGTTGATCAGCGCGGCCGGCATGCCGTCGGCAACGCTAAACATGAATAGTAACCCGCAGTAGGTCCCCGGTTGGATGCAGTGCTTGTCCTCTCTCTGTTTCCCTTTCTCTCCGGGCCAGCTCACGATATCTGAAAGTATCCTCGCCACGACAAAACCATCCCTCTTAGCTCCACCGGTCATCAACGCCCAACGGTAGTAACTTTCCGGGCGATCACAGGGTAGATAGACATCGATTCGTCCCATCGTTGCCGCATTCCCTTGAAAGATTTCCTTTTGAGTCTCCTCCAGCGCTTCCAAGGTCATAGGCATGGTCAATACCTTCTGTACATCATCATCCTTTAAAAGCAGCATTCCACCTCTCCTATAAAATTTTGAATATTTTGAAAAACAGTGATTTTCAGTAGTTTGGATACCGATCATTTATAACAAAAAAATAGGATTTTCTATCCCCCCTCCTTTCCCCTCTTTAGTCTTGACAGAAAAAAGACAACCCCTATAGTTATAAATGGCAGATGGATCCCGAGAGTCTAGTAAAAGTCAGCAGGCAGCATGACTGGGCTGGGATTGAGGACCAACATGCATTTTTGGGCCTAACGAACTACGGTCAGGGCGAACTTGGCCAGGTCATCTCTCTGGAACTGCCAGAGGTGGGAGATGAGGTGGAAAGGGGTGAGCCCCTTGCGGAACTGGAATCGGCAGCAACGGTTTCGGAACTGATCGCCCCAGTGTCAGGGTATGTTCTTGCAGTCAACCCTGATTTAGAAATTCATCCTTCTATAATCAATGAAGATCCTTATAATGAAGAATGGCTGATCGAGCTGAAACTAAAAGACTCCTCGGAAGTCACCTCACTGATGGACATGG
>JAPUHZ010000427.1 GCA_027297485.1 Deltaproteobacteria bacterium | reverse complement strand
ATCAATAAACTGCTTAACTTGGTGCCATTCGGGTCAGCCCATTTAGTTTTTTTTCAGGAAGGAGAACCCCCTGGAATATTGTTTCGATTACCTCTTTCCTGAGAACAAGAAATTTTATAGGATCCCTCTTATGAAATTCTTTCCTCCTGCCCCACCCCGGCAACGTTGGCATTCAATTGTATTCTGTCTGCAGTTAAACCTGATCCTAACTGCATGGAGTGTTGCTCATTCTCCAAGTGATGCAACCGTAGTCCCACAATCAGGGGCATTTGCGGTGGCCAATAGTTTGCTGACGAACCACCCTTACTTGCTTGAACTTGGGAACCGTGATTTGCTCGAGTCCATCGTCGCGGAGGCAGACCAGCCAGAAAAAAATGCTGACCTGGAAGATCGTTTGGTCGAGCTTCTGGAATCGGTCTCGACCACAATTAATGTAGCCTGGGGTGCCGAGGCTAAACCCGGCATCAACTCGCTGGGCACGGTTTCTTTACCCGGAGATCGAGGAGGTATTTTATTTAAAGTTTCAAAAGGTCAGGGACCCGTGAGTTTTAAGACCTCGACGACCGATATGGCTTGGACCGAAAAGTACGTTCCCATTCCAATTGCCTCGTCGGGAACGACCTGGAGTTTGCTTACGTTTGAACACATGCCCGATGGGCCCAATTTACTATACGCAGCTTTCGAGGAGGAAGAAGGCAGTATCACTGCGATTCCGATCCAGGTAAACGCTCCGAAGCCTGGCCGCTTGCGGCTGACCGTTTTGTCGGACGACACCGGCGAGCCCACGCCAGCCATGATTCAATTGAAGTGGCTTTTCGATGGCAGCTTGCGGGTCCCAGAGAACACGGTGAATCTGACATCGCAATTCGATTCGCAGGCACGAACACGGGATCGACCTACAGGAAGCAGGCAGTTGGATCTTCCGGGAATAACGGAAGGCGATTATTGGATCGTACGCGGTCCGATCGATATGATGATTCCTCCGGGTCAGTGGCAAATTTCCATCTTACGAGGACTGGAGCACCTGCAAGTAATTGATACCTTTAAAATTTCTTCGGGAAAAACCGTGGATAAGACCTACCGGCCCAAACGTTGGGTCAACATGGCTGAGAAGGGTTGGTATTCGGGCGACGACCACGTGCATGCCCAGGTGATGAGTCAAACAGATGCAGATAACCTCTTAACCTGGGCTTTGGCCGAAGACGTGCACCTGGTCAACCTACTCGAAATGGGCGATCATGAACGCTCATATTTTCAGCAGAGAACTATTGGTAAACCGGGACGTATCCAGAATGGAGATACTATTCTCGTTCCTGGGCAGGAGGATCCGCGCATAAGATACCTGGGGCATACCATAGCATTAAACATTCCGCAACGGGTTCGCGACACTTCCAAGTATTTTCTACATGACTGGGTTTACGATCGAGTGCATGAGTTGGGAGGATTATACGGCTATGCTCACATTAATCGGGAGTTGTTCAGCATCCATCGAAACATGGCCCTGAATATTCCTAAGCAGAAGGTGGACTTTGTGGAGCTTCTTCAGTTTCACCTCCTCGGCACAAGGCTCTACTATGAGTTTCTAAATTTAGGATATAAAATCACCGCATCCGCTGGATCCGACGTGCCCTGGGGAGATACCATGGGAGAGGTCCGCGTCTATGCTTTTGTGCCAGAGAAAAACTTCACAAGCGATGCCTGGTTCCAAGCTCTCGCAGAGGGGCATACCTTTGTCACAAATGGGCCTATGATCGAGTTTACAGTCAACGATGCCATACCGGGAGACGAAATTAATATTGGCCAGAATACACGAAAACTAAAAGTGAAGGCTCGAGCCTGGGGACATTCGGATCGTCTGACTCCTACGCGTCTAGAGATTGTCAAACACGGCGAAGTGGTAAAGTCGGCCACCGGGTCGTCTTCCCAGGAACTGCAACTCGATTTTGAACTGGATCCGGGCATGGGATGCTGGTTGGCTGCCCGGGCCTATGCCGACAACGGATCCGCCGCGCATACAACACCCATTTATATAAGCCGCCCAAATTTGCGCTTCTGGGATTACGATCATGCCCTTAGTCTTATCGACCAGAGAATGAGTAGTCTGATTGAAATCGAAAATATGGTGAAAGCCGTTTCAGACATCCAACCTACGCAGGCCTCCGGAGAACCCACGGAAGGAGAAGGCGGAGCTCTCATTGGTCTCTGGTACGGTAACGCGAACCTGACTCGGCCCGCAGGCGTGGATATCTTCAGCCTTCCGGCGCAAAGGTGGCCTGCCGCAAGTGTACGCGGTGGAAATTGGTCAGCTCAATGGAAAGGAACTCTCACTCTGCCGAGCAGCGTTCCCGAATCCATCCGATTATTTTTAGATTCAAGTGGTCCAACAAGCTTGTCGATAGATGGCAAAGTGATCTTTAGCAAAGAGGTTCGCGGAGAAGAGTCCGTAGAAATTCAATTGAAGCCAAATACCGCCCATGAAGTCAGTCTGACCTATACGAATCGACGACCTCCAAAGAGCTACCTGAATCTGTCGTGGAGTGCAAAGGGCCAAGATAAACAACCTGTACCCGCGCATTGGTTCGCCTACGATCAGCAGCACCGTGCCGCTGTGCGCCATGCGGTGGGAACTGAAGTCGATACCTTCCAACTCCAGGAACAAGCTGACAGCCTAATGGACCGCGTCGAGGGAGCTCGAGGCTTATACAACGACCTCCGCGCACAATGGAGGAAAGAATCTTCGAAGCGCGGGAGACAATAAGTTATTCCAGCCTTTTTTATTTGCCCATCCCTATCAGAAAATGCTGCAATACCATTGCAGGTGGGGCAGGATTCTCACCAATAAATAGTTCAACTAAATCAACATCGAACATTAACGATTTCCATGAAAAAACAATTTTCTCTCCGTCGTTGTATCCCCCTTGCCGGGGACATGTTGCTGGTCCTCTTTTGCATCTTTTGTGCCTTTGCAAGCCAAGTTACACTGGGCGCGGCTTCGGTTCGAATGAACGTTCTTTTCATTGCGGTCGACGACTTCAACGTAGCGCTCGACATCTACGGCCATCCCACGGCGGTTACACCCAACATGGATCGTCTGGCCGCTGAAGGCATGCACTTCGATCGAGCCTACGCTCAGGATCCTCTCTGCAACCCGTCACGGTCTTCGTTCCTGAGCGGCCGGCGGCCCGCCACGACCAATGTCTACGGTAACTTCATACAACCGCGCCACTCCATGGGGGACGTAGTGATGCTACCCGAATACTTTTCGGACCACGGCTACTATCACCGCCCGTGTGGGAAAGATCGCTCACGGTCGCTACGAAGACTCAGTCCGATGGGACATCTCCGAGAATGCCAAACGGAGAGAACACTACCTGCCAGGAGTCGATCGCTCAACGATCCGCGACAACACCTGGATCGAAGGTTCAGAGGACGGCATGTCCCGAGCCGAAGTCTTAGCGATTAGCGGCCGCACCGCAGGGCTCCCACTCACTTGGAGAGCCACCGATGAGCTCGAAGAAGAGACCCCGGACGGGCGCACTGCCCGGCGGATCATCGAGATCCTGCGCAAGCATCGCGACGAGTCATTTTTTATCGCAGCAGGGTTACATAAACCGCACCAACCTTGGGTGGCCCCCACGAGCTTCTTCGAGCAGCACCCGATAAAGGATGTTGAGCTGCCGGGCGGGCCCGAAGATGACCGCGCCGACATCCCGGCTGCCGCGCTTACCGGTTACCCCGATGACAAGAAGCACAGCGATCCTCAGAAGCGTCAGGCAATCGCCGCCTACCACGCAACCGTAACCCTGGTCGACAACCAAGTGGGTTTGCTGCTGGATGCATTGGACGAGCTTGATCTCGTAGAGTCGACAATCGTCGTATTTGTTAGCGATCACGGATTCCACCTAGGCGAGCACGGCGGTTTGTGGCGCAAGCATACACTTTTCGAGGAATCGACGCGGGTACCGCTCATCATTCGCGTGCCGGGACTGAAACCGGGGACCTCGACACAAGGACTCGTCGAGCTTGTCGATCTCTATCCCACCCTAGCCGACCTATGCGAGCGTCCTCCCCCCGACGGACTCGAGGGGACAAGCTTCCGACCATTGCTGGAGGACCCCGAGCGCAGATGGAA
>JAPUHZ010000426.1 GCA_027297485.1 Deltaproteobacteria bacterium | reverse complement strand
ACCTATTTGGGTTGGACTTACAGCTTTGAGGGGAGGATAGAAGAGGCGATTGCCGAGTGTGAAATCGCCATTAAGATCGACCCTGATTTTGGCAACCCCTACAACGACATCGGTGTTTACTTTATGCAGGAGCAGAAACTGGACGAGGCTATCCCGTGGTTGGAGAAGGCCAAAGAGGCCAAACGC
Source organism: Deltaproteobacteria bacterium (assembly GCA_027297485.1). The sequence continues at coordinate 5,338 of JAPUHZ010000426.1, read as the reverse complement.
TATGAGCCTCGCCACTTTCCCTACCTGAATTTAGGTCGTATTTACGCTGCCAAGGGGATGATCAACAGAGCCTTAGAGGAGTTCCGTGGGGTCTTACGATTTAATGAGGGTGACCCTCTGGCCCTCCAGGCCATCGAGGAGCTTGAATCTAAGCTGCAGTAACTCACCTATAAAATCGGCGGCCTTCTCCAGGCGAGGTTGAGATGGCGTCGGGTAACAGCGGCTGCCATGGCGCCTGGCTCCAATGAGGTGGATTTCACCATTTCAAAAACCCACGCAGCGGTTTGTTCTTTACAGGCAGCCGTCATGACGAAAACAGGCCCTGTGGTCACCTAAAGACCGACCCATACTCGCTTTCAATAAATGTCTCGAAGTCAATCTCTTCTTGACGAACGAGGCCCGTTTTGGAAATCTTTCCTTGGAGACACAAATCCACAACCGATGCCAGTGAGGACGCGGTTGCGATCTGAATGGCTGTCCAATGGATGCCATCTATCTCTCCGTGTGGGATGACCTTGGTGTAAGTATTTTCCCGTAGCGAGCCGCCAACCTTCCCGACCACCGAGATTAGCATAACAACCCGATCCTGTTGGGTTGTAGGGACCGCGGACTCGAGGATCTGCTTGAGAATTCCACGGTATTCATTCAACTGGAGATCCACCATGAGAAACTTCATGAGGTCACGGTGTCCAAGATAGCGTAGCGTCTTGTAGTTCAAATCTTTCACTTTTCCGGCTAAGCTCCTTGCCAGCGTGCCCAACCCCCCTGAAGTGTTAAATGCCTCATACTCCACATCGCCAATGATGAGACGTTCGTACCCCTCCAGGGGCTGGACCTGATGAAGTCGGCCATCGATTAGGACCTCACAAGGGTTCCCGTATTCGTTGATGAGGCCGTCCGTGCTCCAGGTAAGGTTGTACTTCAGGGCATTTGTCGGGTTTTCGGGGAGCGCGCCGACACGTATGGATACACTGGTAACCGGTTCATAGCGTTGAACCATGTGATCTGCAATGATCTGGGTGAAGCCCGGGGCTAGCCCACAGTGTGGGATGAACGTTGTTGGTGCGTCGCTGGCAATCCGCTCAATGGCCATCCCTGAGCTGATATCCTCTGAAAGATCGCAGTAGGAAAGTCCCAGATCGCGGGCTGCAAGGGCAATCTTTTCATTGCAAAAGTATGGGGCGCATGAGACGGCAAGCTCCTTCCCCTCCAGGGCGCGCCTCAACTCCTCAGCATGGTTAATGTCAAGCTGGCCATACGAGCCATCGGCGGATTCCTTAGCTCTTCTCTCGTCAATATCGTAGACGGTGACATCATACTTCTTCGCCAGCAGGAGCACGGCGAGTTTACCGATTTTACCAGCACCAATTAAGGCGATTTTTCCCGTCTTAGATTTCTTGTGTGCCATGCTGTTTCAGCAATCTCACTTTATTCCACGTTGTCGATCTGCGCCTTCTGTAATTTTCCGGAGTAATCGATGTAAATCGATTTCCACTCGCTGAAAACGTCATAGACTGCTGTTCCCGCTTCACGGTGACCGTTGCCCGTCTCCTTCACACCGCCAAAGGGGAGATGGACCTCAGCACCGATAGTGGGGCCGTTGATGTAAGTAATGCCGGCCTCGATATCTCTCATAGCGTGGAAGGCCCTCCCGACGTCTCGAGTATAAATGGCGCTGGAAAGACCGTAGGCGGTGCCGTTTAGGACCTCAATGGCCTCTTCGAAGCTCTCGATCTCGATGATAGAGAGGACCGGACCAAAGATCTCTTCTTGAGCGATTCGCATGTCGGGGGCGACTTGATCGAATATTGTCGGCCGATAAAAATAGCCGTGCATCCACTTCCCCTCCTCGTAGATCTCTCCCCCGGCGAGAAGCCTTGCCCCTTCCTCCTTGCCGAGCTGTACATAGCCATGCACTTTCTGCCGCGCCGCTTCGTTGATCAGAGGGCCCATCTCCACAGTCTCGTCCAATCCATCGCCGATTTTTATTTTTTCCGCTTGTTTCATCAGCTCCTCGGTCAATTCTTTTTTAATCGCCTTGTGAAGAATGAGACGACTCGTCGCCGTGCAACGCTGTCCGGTGGTTCCAAAGGCGCCCCAGAGGGCTCCATTCAGCGCGAGTTTTAAATCAGCATCCTCCATAACGATCTGGGCATTTTTTCCGCCCATTTCCAAGGATACCCTCTTCAAGTTCCGGCCACAGACAGCCGCTATCTCCCGTCCAACTGCTGTCGATCCGGTAAAAGAGACTAGCTGCACATTAGGGTGGCGAACCAGGGCCGCCCCGGCCTCTTCTCCAGTACCGTGAAGCAGATTAACGACTCCAGGTGGGACTCCCGCCTCTTCAAAGATCTCAAAGAGTTTAACTGCGGTGTGAGGGGTATCTTCGGCCGGCTTCAACACGACCGTGTTGCCGCAGAGAAGGGCGGGAAACATCTTCCAAGTGGGAATGGCCATGGGAAAGTTCCATGGAGTGATGAGACCACACACACCGATCGGGACCCGCACCGACATGGCAAATTTATCTGGCAGCTCAGAGGACGTGGTCTCACCGAAGAGTCTCCGCCCCTCACCTGCGGCATAAAAGGCAGTATCGATCCCCTCCTGAACGTCTCCACGGGTCTCTTTCAGGATCTTCCCCATCTCGCGCGTCATGGCCCGGGCGATTTCTTCTTTGCGCTGGCGTAAAAGTTCTCCCACCCGGTAGAGGATCTCTCCACGCTTGGGCGCAGGCACCAAACGCCAGTTGAGAAACGCCCTTTTGGCCGCGCTCACGGCCTCATCTACATCCTCCGGACCGGAGGCGGGGAAAACCCCGATCAGGTCGTGGCGATTGGCCGGATTGCGGTTTTCGAAGGTCTTGCCGGACTTGGCCTCAACCCATTTGCCACCGATATAGTTTTTGTAAAGCTCTCCCATAAGTAAGCCCTCCTTCCATTTGCTGAAAGGGTTTAAGCCATTTTAGAGAGCCTGAGCTGCAAAAACAAACGCAATAGGGTTTACTCATAAGCGATCCCTCCTTGCATTTGGTAGGGAGATTAATCTATTGTGGGTATTTACTAAGGTATAAAGGCAAAGCAGCTCCATCGGCTTAGGGTGGGCTGTCTGCGTTAGTAATCAAATTATATCGACCACGGGGTATGCTAATAATCTAATTAGAGGAGGAATGCCATGATAAAAATTACCGACGAAATGAAGCAACGGATCAGCACTGCCTTTAAGGACCAAAAATACTGTGTTTGGGCCACTGCCTCGAAAGAGGGAGTCCCGAGCATCAGTTTTCGCGGAAGCACTTTTGTCTGGGACGATGAGCACATAGCGTTCTGGGAGCGCTCGCGTCAGTCGGGCGCCGAACATATTGGGGAAAACCCTCATGTTGTTATGCTCTATATCGATTTCACCGATCGGGTCGGCTGGCGTTTTTACGGTCAGGCCACTCTCTATAAGGAAGGCGAGATGCGGCAGAAGATAATGGATCGAACCATTAAAGACGAATTGGATAAGGACCCCGAGCGCAAGGGATATGGTGTCCTTGTCCGAGTCGATAAAATCCGTCGCTATAGTGGTGACAAGCTCCTTCAGGAACGCTAAAATGCATGATTAAGCGATTGCCTCAGATTAAATTTCAAATCGGATGACGCCTTACCGATACTTAAAAGCGACAAAATGAAGGTCGGGGAGATTCTCCAGAACCTACTCGCCAATGCCATAAAATACACCGATAGAGGGGAGATTGAGCTTTGGGTTTTATACCCAACGGACGGGCAGGCCGGTGGCTCTCAAGGAGAGCGGATCTCCATTGCGGTACGGGACACGGGGATAGGGATAAAAAAAGCATATATACCGCACATCTCCGAGGCCTTTTACAGGGGAGAGGAGGCAGACTGGAGCAAACATCCCGGCACGGGCTTAGGTCTAAGCATTGTCAAGCAACTCGCGGAGTTGCTTCAGGGGGATATCCAGGTGGAGAGTGAATGGGGAAAAGGCTCGACTTTTACGGTGACCTTGCCTATAGTCCACGCGACCGAGGCCTATTTCTCTTGACAAGCCCAACTTGGTTTACTATTCTCGGCCCGTCGTCTTTACCGAGGCTCATTGACACTGCCAATAGAGACAAGGAGGGATTTATGGCTAAAAGAATGCGGTTGTTCACAGCAACTATAATGGGATTAGCCCTGATATTTTTTGGGACCCTGCCGGCCTTTGCTGCAGAGTTCTACAAAGGCAAGACCATCAGCTTTATTGTGGGTTTCTCACCGGGTGGTGGTTTTGATACCTATACCCGGCTAATTGCCCGACATTTTGGCAAGCACGTCCCAGGTAACCCCTCCACGCTCGTACAAAACAGGACGGGTGCTGGAAGCCTGATTGCCGCCAACTATATTTACAACCGAGCAAAACGGGATGGGACGGTTATCGGCAACTGGATTGGTACCTTGGTCCTCCAAAACGTATTGGGGAGTAAAAAAACTAAGTTCGACGGCCGGAAGTTCGGCTATATCGGCGTGCCGACGCCAGATGATGGCGTCTGCGTCCTCACCAAGGCAAGTGGGATAAAGAACATGAAGGATTGGTTCGCTTCCAAGCGGCCGATCAAGATTGGGGCCACCGCCCCAGGCTCTTCGACTGACGACCCCCCCAAGCTCCTTAAAAAAGCCCTCGGGCTCCCAATCAAAGTGATTGAGGGCTACAAAGGCACGGCCAAGATCCGTCTAGCCGCCGAGTCCGGTGAGACCGACGGGGGATGCTGGGCCTGGCAGTCGGTCAAGGTCACCTGGCGTAAAGCGGTCGAGTCGGGGAATGTCCGAGTTGTGCTCCAGCTTACACTCAAATCCCACCCTGAGCTCAAACATGTGCCTCTGGCTATCAACTATGCCAAGACCGCTGGCGCTCGCGAGCTCCTGACGGTCATTAATGATGCCTATGTTTCCGCCGTTCGTCCATATTCCTTGCCGCCAGGCGTACCAGCAGAGCGTGTGCAAATTCTCCAGAAGGCATTTATGGCTACCATGAGAGACCCTGAATTCCTGGCAGAAGCCAAAAAGTCCAGGTTGGAGATCGCTCCAATCGATGGGCGAAAAACAGCGAACCTCATTGCGAAACTGTATGACATGGATCCCGCTATGCTATCTAGACTAAAGGAGATCCTCCTACCCAAAAAGTAGTAGGCCAAAATAGAATTTAATTTCTCCGGGGCGCCGTAATCTAACGGCGCCCCAAACCTAAGAAACCCTTTCCCATGGTCGAAATGTTCCAGGCATTCATCGAGGGACTGTTACAGGTCTTTGTCTGGGAGACCTTTTTCTTCATGATCGTCGGGATCACAATCGGCTTTGCT
>JAPUHZ010000425.1 GCA_027297485.1 Deltaproteobacteria bacterium | reverse complement strand
TATAAAGGATAGTGAAATTGATGGAAGCTGAGTACGATCCACGCCTGCTGAAAGGGATCGAAGAGTTCAACCGGGGTCTTTTCTTCGAGTGTCATGAGACCTTGGAAGAGATCTGGCTGGAGGAACACGGCAAGGACCGGGGGTTCTATCAGGGGATTATCCAGATTGCCGCAGGCTATTTTAAGTGGGAGCAGGGGGTTCTCATCGGGGCGATTAAACTCTGGCGTTCGGGATTGGAAAAGCTTGTGGTCTATCCCCCGATGCACCTTGGAGTCAACCTGGATTCCTTCATCCAAGGGGTCAAGGGTAACTTGAAAGAGATCGAGGTTGCCTATCGAACAAGAGAGGGGCCTCCGGGGTTGGACGTGCCGGTCCTTTCCCTCACCTCTTAGAGACGGTTCCCAATGAGGGTGTTGAAAACACTTCTGATCCCAGACTGGTCAAAAAGGTCCCAGATGCAAGGCGCGCGAAGAACCGGCGAGCGGAGGCGTACTGAAGAAGTACGTTGGAGCGAGACGGTCGAGCGCAACCATCTTAACCACCTGCCTGGGGGTGTCTTGAAGGACCGATGCACCGAACGAGGAAGTTTAAGCGTACCTCAAAGATGCCATCAGCTATTTGGCGAGCGTAAGACGACTGTATTGCATCGGACCGTAAAGAGACTCCCAGGCAGGCTAATGGCAGGTGGGCTTTTTTCAGCAGGCTGTCTATGATTCGTTCGATCAATGTCCACAAGGTCTACAGACAGGGGAGAAACGAGATCACCGCCCTGGGGGGGGTCTCGTTGGATGTCCGGAAGGGAGAATTTGCAGTCATTATGGGTCCCAGCGGATCGGGGAAAAGCACCCTCCTCCACCTCATCGGTGGATTGGATCGGCCTACCCGGGGAGAGGTGTTGGTAGAGGGACGAATTATCTCCCAGATGCCGGACGATGAGGTGACTCTTCTCAGACGCAGCAAGATCGGTTTCATATTTCAGTTTTTTAATCTCCTCCCCACGCTGACGGCCGTTGAGAATGTCATGCTGCCTTTGATTCTTGATGGCCGACCTACGGCGCCTGCTAATACCCGAGCGGAAGTACTCTTAGAACGGGTTGGCCTGGAGGCTCGCCGGGGTCACCTCCCGGAAGAGCTGTCCGGGGGCGAGATACAGCGCCTTGCTATTGCCCGGGCATTGGCCTTTAATCCCCCGATTCTCCTAGCCGATGAGCCCACCGGGAACCTCGACTCCAAGAGCGGTAAGGCGATCCTGGAACTAATCCGCCGTATCAACCGGGAGGAGGGCTGCACGGTGGTCATGGTGACCCACAACCGAGAGGCTGCTGGGCACGGCCATCGCATCATCTACCTGAGAGACGGTGTGATAGAAGGGGAAAAGTCCTAGTGGTTCGACTCTTGCGGTTTCTTACCTGGCGTCATGTTCAGCGCCACCGGTTGCGCACCTGCCTCACTTTTTTAGGGATTGTCCTCGGCGTTGCGGTCATCGTCGCGATTGCCATGGTCAACCGCACCCTGATGGGCTCTTTTCAACGGACCATCGAGCTGGTTGCGGGCAAGGCAGTGCTTCAGGTGGCGAACGGTGAGAGTGGAGTCAGGGAATCACTCTTTCCGGTTATCCGCGATACTCACGGCGTTAAGGATGCCGTGGCGGCAGTCGAGGGGTTTTTCCCCGTAGTGGGTTTCAAGGGGGAGAGGCTCTTTGTTTACGGGGTTGATCTCCTCACCGATTTCTCCATCCGAGAGCACGAGTTTGTAGGGACTCCTTTCAGCTTCGACGATGCCCTCAGTTTTATCGCCCAGCCTGATTCCATTGCCCTGACAGAATCGCTCTCCCGCCGGCTTGGCTTCACCCCGGGATCCCAAATCACTCTGGCCACGAGCGAGGGGATTCGAAAGTATACCGTGCGGGCACTACTGAAAGAGCAGGGTACGGCCAAGGTCTTCGGGGGAAGCTTTGCTTTAATGGATTTACCGGTTGCCCAGATGGCCTTTGGCAAGGAGGGGAAGCTCGATATCGTGGATCTGACGATTGAGGAAGGGGAAAAGATAGAGATAGTAAAAGAGAGACTAGGGAGGCGATTGAATGGCGCTGCTCAAGTACAGCGACCGAGCGAGAGGGGAGAACAGATTGAGTCGCTGCTCACCTCTTTTCGTGTCGGGCTTTTCTTTGTGAGTCTGATTGCGCTGTTTGTCGGCTTTTTCCTCATCTACAACACGGTTTCTGTCTCTGTGATTCAGAGAAAACGAGAGATTGGGACCCTGCGTTGTCTGGGGATACTACGACGGGACATTCTCATACTCTTTATGTCAGAGGCTCTGGTCATTGCCCTCTTGGGGTCTCTGGCCGGGGTCTTGGTCGGAGTCCTCTTGGCCCAAGGGGCTCTCCTTTCCGTGGGACGGACCGTAAGCAACCTTTTCCTCCAGGTTGATCTGGCAAAGGCCACGCTAACCTTGCAGGAGTTTTGGCTTGCCCTCGGAAGTGGTTTGGGGGTGTCGATTCTGGCTGCCCTTCACCCCGCCTGGGAGGCCACCCAAGTGACGCCCGTGGAGAGCGCCCGGCAGGCGGCCTGGACCCCTAGATTTCAGTTGATCTCCTCTCGTGCATCCGTTCTGGGTTTTCTTCTCCTCCTTTTTTCCCCCTTGGTTATGTTTTTTTTCCCCGTTGCTTTGGGAGGAGTTGGGAAATTTACTGTTGGGGTGGTGGCCATGCTGATTTTTTTGCTTGGTCTATCCTTTCTCTCTCCACTCTTTGTCCTCGGCTGGGTCAAGGTTCTTCGGCGGTGTTTATCCTTTTTATCCTGGAACGAGTCGCGACTTGCTTTCGATGGTCTGTGTCGGAACCCGATTCGCTCCGGGATCACGGTGGCCACGATTATGATCAGCCTGGCTGCAATCTTTACTATTGCGGCGTTTGTTCACAGCGTGCGTGGGTCGCTGCTTTCGTGGGTAGATCAGATGGTGACTGCAGATCTCATTGTGAGCTCAGGCACCAGAACGGCTGGTCCCACGAACGTGGCTCTAAAAGAAGATCTGGCAGCCGGAATGAAAGAGATATCCGGAGTTGAACTCGTTGACCTTTATCGTTTGATCCGTTCCACTTACGAGGGAAGACCGATTCTCATAGAGTCTTTTTCCGCCCAAGACTCTGCGGGGGTCCGTAAGCTGCCGATGGTAGAGGGGGAGGGGAAAAGGGCCCTAAGGGAAATGGCAGCCGGTGAGGGAGTGATTGTGAGCGAGAACTTTCAAAGCAAGTTCGGCAAGGGATCGGGAGATACCATTCAGCTCCCCACGCCATCAGGGCTCATCTCTTTCAAAGTTCTTGGAGTCTATGTGGACTATTCATCGGATGCTGGGAGTGTCCTGATCGATCGGGCATTGTATAAGAAAATTTGGCACGATGGGCTGGTAGACGCCTTTGATCTCTGGTTGGCCCCGGATGCGGATCAGGAGGCGGTGATTCAGAAGATCAAGGAAGATTATGGGGAAAAATATCAGCTTTTTGTCAGTACCCACAGGGAACTCAGAGAGACCGTGATTGATATCATGGAACAGTCCTTTAGAGTGAACTATGCCGTTGAGATCATAGCAGTCGTCGTAGCCATTTTTAGCGTGATCAATACTCTCCTTGCTTCAGTCCTGGATCGCACACGTGAGATCGGAGTTCTGCGGGCGATCGGGGCCACCCAACGCCAATTGCGGATGATGGTTTTGGCGGAGGCGGGTTGGATGGGGCTTATCGGAGGGGTACTTGGGGTGTCCGCCGGAACGATCATGTCCTACCACCATGTGGTTTATAACACGAAAATCCTTACGGGCTGGACCTTTCAATACCACTACCCGTTTGAAGTGGCTTTTCTCTGTCTCATCCTGTCGGTGGGTCTCTGTTTATTAGCGGGCTATATCCCGGCCAGACAGGCCGCCTCTACTCCTATCGTGACGGCCATAGGGTATGAGTGAGTCCTGAGTAAGGCTAAAGGATTGGGGCGTTAGGATATTGGCAGGATAGTGATAATGACAAAACGGACACGGCGGTTCTTTTGCCAGCATTCTTTTGTGTGGTCCATGCAGACAGGGGCTTCCTCCCCGTAGCTTATGATAGGCAGGTCCGCAGGAATCCCGAGGTTGACAAGATAATCCCTGGCGATCTGTGCCCGCTTTGCCCCCAGGGCCAAGTTAAATTCGTTAGTTCCCCGCTCATCACAGTGGCCTTCGATTTCAATACGGGCCGACGGATTGGACTCAAGCCAGTTCGCATTGGCCTTAAGGATCTCACGAGCATCGCTACGAAGATCATAGCTATCATAATCAAAATAGAGGTCTTTTAAGGGACTGCCAGGAGGGGTAACGGGTGCCAGACCCCGACGCAGCGCTTCCCTAGTCGATGGAGAAGTGGGGTTTGCGACCATATCGGCAGACTGCTCCCCCGCTGATGAAGAGGGCGCATCGGACTCAAACGCAGCGAAAAACGAAGAACATCCCGTAAATATAAATAAGGCGGAGAATGTCAACACAAGCACCCATACATTCCATCGATGAACCATCTTTTCTCCCATTTTTATTCAATGTAAACCCCGCCTCTTGAGGCGGGCACAAAGCCGATGGGGTTTCCAAAGGGGAGAAGCGGCAGCTCTTCCCCCATAGATCGTCTCTTGGGCCGAACACGGGGATTCAAACCCCGTGTTCGATATAACTTGATTTCTGGCTGTCTCACTTGCACGAAGGCTGTTGATTTAAAGTAATACAGAATCTGAATTTATTAGCCTAGTTTGGACCTTTTTCTATTGATCTTCAAGATTGTCAAGCTTTTTTAGATGCCAGTTCTTCGAGAGCCTCGACCAATGGGCGTTTGAAGGAAAGGCCTTACAATCATTCTTTTAGCCCATTGTCGGTTTATCTGCGTTAGCAGTCCAGGTTCTTGCTTTTCTGCTGCAGAGCTCCTGTAATATCTCGTTTATTTTTTCACCTCGATCATGTTTGTTCTTAAACAAATAGAGGTATCGTGTTTTCTTCCCTGTATAGAATATCAGGCGGTCGAACACGAACTTCTTCTCAAACACG
>JAPUHZ010000424.1 GCA_027297485.1 Deltaproteobacteria bacterium | reverse complement strand
CACCTTACTAATGAACTCCTTAGTAAGTCTATCAGGCATCCCGGCTTTCAAGCAAAAGGTCATCAGTGAATAGTAAGTGGAAGAGGGAACTGCTACTGATTCTTGTGGTCAGCGCGCCTTTTATTTTTTGGGGGATGGGCTCCATCAGTTTTCTGGACCCCGACGAAGGGATGTGGGGCTCTATTGCACGAGAGATGGCCGAAGGAGGCAACTGGATTACTCCTCACTTCAATGGGGTCCGCTATTTGGAAAAGCCGCCTCTTCATTATTGGCTGTCGGCCTTGACCATTTCAGCTTTTGGTCCCTCGGAATGGGCTGTTCGCCTTTGGAGCGCTGTCCCGGCACTGGGGACGGCGCTGCTTATATGGCGCATGGGAGGATGGCTTTACGGAAAGGACGGAGGTCTTCTCTCCGCCATTATATTCGCTACAAGTATAGGCGTATTTCACTATGCACGCATAGCCTTTACCGAGTTTCTCTTGATCTTCTCCATCACCCTGGCCATGTTCGGATTTATCAAGGCTACCCTTTCTGGTGAGCGGTTAATGGCCAATGATCAACGGTCGTGGATCAATGCGCAATCGTCAGGTGTCCTTATCTTTTATGTGGGTCTGGCTTTAGGAGTTCTGTCCAAGGGGCTCATCGGCCTGGTTTTTCCGTTCCTCATCGTGGGGATTTTTCTCCTGTTTGCAAATGGGAAATGGCAAATGGTGAATGGTGGAGAGAGAAGGCTATTTACTGTTTGCTATTCCCTATTCACTAGCCGCTATTCACTCATCGGCCTTCTGCTTTTTCTCTTGCTGACGCTTCCGTGGCATCTACTGGTTGCCTGGCAGAATCCTGGTTTTTTCGACTTTTATGTTGTTGACAACCAATTACTTCGCTTTCTCAACCGTCGGGCTTTTCTTGAGGATGATATCCCTCTCACCACTCCCGTCTTTTTGCTCGTGACCTGGATCTGGTTCTTCCCTTCGAGTCTCTTCCTCCCGATCGCCCTGCGTCAAGGCTTTCCTCGATTTCGTCCGCATCTGCCGCTTAACGAGGGCTTGCGTCTTATTGTGGGTCTGTGGGCACTTATGGTTATCGGGTTTTTTTCCCTTTCGTTCTCGAAGCTTGAGCATTATTCCTTGGCTGCCCTCCCTGCACTAAGCCTTATGGTTGGGGGTTGCTGGGCCGACGCGTTCAGCTCGTGCAAATCCAGCCCCAATGTTCAATCCCCGATAGTCAGTAATCAAGGTGTGGGCTTCAAATGGTGCCTGGGAATTGCTGCGATAGGCACTTTTTTATTTGGTGCCGGATTGGTTCTGTTTAGCGATTTTCTTTCTCCCAAGGCCCTCTTTGCCATGCTGTCCCATCTGAACGGTTACTATCGCAGTGTACAAGCCCAGGGGTTTGAGTTTCCGTTCTCGCCAACGCCTTTTATTTCGCTGTTAAAATGGTTAGGGCTCACGTTACTTGTTGGGGTGCCAGCAGCTTTTTTTCTCTTTCGGCTAAAGAGGGCACGGAGTGGCTTCTATGTGTTGGTAGGGATGGCTGCGGGTATTCTCATCTTCGTTATTCGTGTGGTCCTTCTGGTGGAGTCTCACCACTCTTCGAAACCTGTGGCTCATGCGCTGTTAGCTCAATCCCAAGCTAGTGATCTTATTATTCATGAGGGTGCCTTGGAATACAGCGCCGGTCTCCCGTTCTATATGGGGCGGCAGATCTATGTTCTCAATGGAAAACGCGGGGATCTGGAGTTTGGCTCCCGCTATCCGGAGACTCAACATCTCTTTCTCGACGATGAGGATTTCTCTCGCCTCTGGAAAGGTCATCGTCGAGTTTTTTTAGTTACTCGTCTGCAAGAAGAGGAAAATGCTTTAAAAAGACTTTTGGTAGAAAATCCCCATTTCATGGGTCGTTACGGCTCACGCTGGCTATACTCTAATCATGGACCTTAGCACCCTAGCGGACTTCTCTTTGCGGATTGGGGCTTTATCTCCTCAAAGGTTTGTTGCTTATCTTCGCGCGCTCCCCCCTGCAATCCCCGAGCACTTCCGGCGGCTCGCCTTTCGGCACACACTCCGTTTGGCAGCTGACCGCTCTTCCTTTTATCGTGAAAAATTTCGCCAGCACGGCATTAGGATCGAGAGGGTAAGAAGGCCTGAGGATATGGGAAGCTTTTATGTATACCCTGAAGAGCTCCGTGAGAAGCCTGAGGCCTTTCTCTGTGATAGGCCAGAGCTGGCTATCGAGAGCTCTGGAACAACCGGACATGTTACCCGTATTTTTCTAAGCCACCGAGAGCTGGACTACAATGCCAGGCAAGGAATTTTGTTTAGGGCTGTCTACGGCATCTCTAGGGAAGATCGAATTATTTCCACTTTTGACTACGGCTTTTGTCTCGACGGGCAAATTGTCCAGCGTACCCTTCCACACTGGAAGGGCTTTGGGATGTGCGTCGGACGGGCCGATCCTGTTGAGATCTATCACCGGATGGCGACTTACCGCTTTAACATTGTGATGAGTGGCACTCCGTGGCTTTCCCGCTTCACCGAGGTGGCTGAGGCGGAGGGCAGGCCGTTTCCTTTGAAGCTCCTGGTCGGAGGTGGAGGGGGAGGGATTTTGAAGAGGACTCGGAGCAGAATCGAGAGCTTTTGGGAGGCCCCTCTATGCATGACTTATGGCTCTGCAGAAACGGCGACCATTCTGGGTTTCGAGTGTCTGCGCCGAAACGGTTACCACCTCAACGAAGTCGATTTTTATGTAGAGATCCTGGACCCGGACGACGAGGGCTACGGAGAGGTCGTCATCACTACAGTTCATAGGCGGGTTATGCCCCTTATCCGATACCGCACCAGGGATGTGGCCCGTCTGGTTACGGAAAGCTGCCCTTGTGGACTCCCTTTCAGATGCCTTTCTCCACTCCGTGGCCGTTCGGATGAGATCATTGCCTCTGTTTGGGGCAACGTTCACCCCGACTTTTTCGAGAAAATCCTCGGCTCCATACCTGGACTCACCGATGACTGGCAGGTAGCCCTGCAGGAAAAAGAGGGACAGCAGACCTTCCAGTTCCGTTTGGAGCTTCAGGATGGCGCTTCAAGGCATGATGATATCAAGAAACAGATACTTGACATCATTCAACAAGAGCACCGATTGGCATGGCAAGCCTACCAGCAAAAGTTGGCAGGCGTAGAATTTGTCTTTTACCCAAGGGGTGCCCTCAGAAAAGGCCGTAAACTGCTACGTCTTGTGGACGAACGAGCGAGTAGCGAATAGGAAATGGTCATGGGCCTTTTAGAAATCAAGAAATTGGGAATTAAAAATCTCTACTTTCCTTTTTCTATTTCTTTCTTTTTATTATTTCCTATTGACTATTTACTATTTTCTGCTGTTCATGCGGATCAGAGTCATCTCTTCGCACTATTGGAGAGAATGGAAGAGAGTTATGAATGTGTCCGGGACTACACGGCGCTGTTCCGCAAGCGGGAGAGGATTAACGGAGAGTGGAGATCTGAGGAGATCGTTTTTCTGAAATTCCAGAAGCCTTTTAAAGTTTACATGCGTTGGCTCCCGGGTCCCCATGAGGGGCGAGAGGCCATTTACGTGGAGGGCGCCAATGATAACAAGGTCCTGATTCATGAGGCGGAGGGTTTTGCCCGCTTCTTTGTGGTTATTCTTGATCCGGGAGGATGGCGTGTTTTGGAGGATAGTAGGCACCCCTTCACTGAGATCGGGATAGGTCGCCTCATCGAACGGGTTGGCAGGGACGCAAGGCGAGCGTGGGCTAAGGGGGAGCTACATTTGGTGGACCACGGGAGAGATAGGATCCAGGGAAGGGAGGTCCGGCAGGTCGAGGGGATCCTCCCTCGGGACCCAAGGGCCGGCTATACGTCGCATCGAATGATCCTCGCGATTGACGAGGGTAATGGGCTTCCGATTAATGCGTCACTTTATGACCGGGACAACCTCCTTATGGGTGAGTATAGTTACAGCTCTCTCCGTTTGAATCCAGGCCTTGGAGAAGCGGACTTCGACTCCTCTAATCCTGCCTATAACTTTCCCCGATGGCGTATCAACCTTGCTGATGAGGAATAGAGTGAAGAGTCTAAAACCTAAAGCTATGCTGCCAAGGGAAAAGGTTGAGGTCCCGGCACTCCAGCACAATGTGCCTGCCTCGATCTCCTCTTTGCTTTCGGTAAAAATCGGCATTGACCTGGTTGAAGTCAGCAAGGTCCAAAAGGTCTTTGGTAAGAAAAGATCCTTTCAAGAGGCCATCTTCACTCCCGATGAGCTCGATTACGCCCTGAGCCGCCGCAATCCCTATGCCCATCTCGCAGCCCGCTTTGCGGTCAAGGAGGCCCTTTTTAAGGCCCTCGGGACTGGACTTAGTAGCGAGGTGGATTGGCGCGAAGTGGAGGTTCAGAAGGAGTTTTCAGGAAGGCCTGTTCTTCGTCTCTCGGGGAGGACCGCTCGTTTCGCAGACAAAACAGGGGTCGTTGGTCATACTCTTTCCCTGACCCACACAGAAAGTCATGCACTGGCGTTCGTCCTTCTCATGTTGACTGATTCGGATAAGGCCTCCGTGTGAAATTCCGCTTTCTCGACGAGGTGGTTTCCTTTGACCGAGATGGGTCGGGGAGTATCGTGACCTCAAAGACCTTTTCCCAGACGGAGGATTACTTGGAGGGACCTTTTCATCCCCCTTCGAGAATTCCCTCTTCCCTTGTTTTGGAGACTATGGCGGCATCCGGAGGTCGTCTCATCGAGATCGTGAGTCAGGATAATGCCTTTGGTATCTTGCTGAGGGTAGAGGAGGCTCGTTTTTTCTCTCCCGTTGGTCCCGGCGACCAGGTGCTCGTTCGTTCAGAGCTTCTTGGGATACAGGACCAAAGAGGGGAATTGATCGGTTTGGCACGGACGCAGAGCCAGGCCTTTGTTGAAGATAAACCCGTAGCCGAGGCTTGCATTGTTTTTCTCTGTGTTCCTGTGAAGGAATTTAAATAGTCAATAGCGAATGGCAATTTCAGAAGTTCTAAGATCAGAAATTAGAAAACTCGCGGTTTTTAGCTATTTGCCGTTCACCATTAGCCATCAACGTTTATGAGACGAGTTGTAATTACAGGGCTAGGTGTTGTTTCCCCTTTAGATATTGGCATGGGGGGGCATTGGGAGGCTCTGATGTCGGGTCGCTCAGCAGTGGCGCGAAGCCAGCGTCTCGCTGATCAGAATTTCCCTGTGGATGTTGTCGCAGAAATTCCCGAGCCGGTGCTACAGAAACAGCTTAAACGGCTTCCCCGAAAGCAGCTTAAACTCTTTAGCCGTGTTGCCCTCTTCGGGATGATCGGTTCTTCTCTGGCGGTTGAGGATGCCGGTCTTCAGAACGGCGCTATCGACCCCCTTCGTTTCGGAGTGTTCCTCGGGACGTTTTTTACGACGCTTGATTTTTCCACTTTCCTTCGCTGGATGGCAGAGGCGGAATCTAGCAAGGGGGCCAAGACATTTGATCTTCATAAGGCCAATGCATACTGCATGACCTCAATCAACCCGATGGATTTCTCTTTAAAAACCATGCCGAACCTTACTGCAGGACACATCGCCATAGCTCACAATGCTCAGGGTTTTTGCCGGGTCATCGCCGATGGTTGTACAGGAGGACTCCAAGCCATTGGCCAGGCATTCCTGGCTATCAAGGAGGATCAGGTGGACGTCACCCTTTGCGGGGGAGCAGAGGCGCCCCTTGAGGAGTTTATCTTTGTGAATTTCTGTACGATGGATTTCCTGGCTCAAGGGGTGGAGGAGGCGGACAGGGCCTGCTGTCCCTTCGATGCAAGACGAAGAGGGGCGGTATTGGGTGAGGGGGCTGGAATGTTGGTGCTGGAGGAACGCGAACATGCGCTGAGTCGTGGGGCGAAGATCTATGGGGAAGTTTTGGGCTTCGGGGCTGCAGCGGGCGATATTGCTGTCAGTCCTCAGTCATCGGTTATCAGTTTTCGGTCTAAGGTTGATAGGATTACAGAGCGTGTCAGCCTTGCTATGAGAGCAGCCTTGACAGAGGCGGGGACGGATCAAGTGGATCTTATCGCACCGAACGGCGACTCGACAAAGACACATGACCTGGCAGAGACACAGGCCATCAAAGAGGTATTCGGTACCGCAGCGAAGGGGATACCGATCAGCGCAACAAAAGCGATGCATGGACATTTGGTCTCGGCCTCTGGAGCTATTGAATTGATGACTTGTCTATTAGCATTGGAACGAGGTATGATCCCGCCAACGATTAACCTAAGAAACCCCGATCCCCTCTGTGACTTAGATTATGTGCCTAACACACCGCGCCCATCGCCCCATATGGAAACAGCCTTGATAGATGCCGTAGGTCTCTTTGGAGACAGTGTGAGCATTGTGGTTAGGAAGGCGATGTGAAGATTGACCTTTCCGGGAAGGTGGCCTTGGTCACTGGCGCCTCGCGGGGTATCGGGAGGGCTATCGCCATCGCCATGGCGGGGGCCGGCGCTGCCGTGGCAGTCAACTATAGAGAAAGCGGGACCCTTGCCGGGGAAACAGTCCGTGAGATAGAGGCCTTGGGGCGAAAGGCCGCCTTTTTCCAAGCCGATGTGGGTGATGCGAATCAGGTCGAGGCCATGCTGGAAGAGATTACTTTACGCTTTGGTCATCTCGACATCTTGGTTAACAACGCTGGTGTCATCCGCGACCTGTTGCTTTTAGAGATGGAGGAAAAGGACTGGGATGAGGTATTCCATACAAACCTCTGGGGAGTTTATCACTGTTCCAAAGCAGCTATTAAAGGAATGGTAATGAGGCGTTGGGGAAGGATAATTAACTTGAGCTCGATTACTGCCACAAGGGGAGGAAGGGGACAATCCAACTACTCCGCCTCAAAAGGCGCGATCAACGCCTTTACCCACAGCCTGGCGGCAGAGCTGGGATCTAAGGGAGTAACAGTTAATGCCATTGCCCCTGGGCTGATCGTGACCGACATGAGCGAACGGATAATGCCTTTTACCGACAGCTTGGTGCGCGAGAGGATTGCCCTGCGTCGGCCGGGGAGGCCGGAGGAGGTAGCTCCTCTAGCTGTCTTTCTCGCCTCGGGGGGGGCAAGTTACATTACCGGTCAGGTGATTACCGTGGATGGCGGAATGTCATAACAACAGAGTTAAGGGAGGGTTCAATGAATCGGGAAGCAGAAAATATGCACAAGAGGTGGACAAGGGAGGAGGTCGAGAAGACCTTGAAAGAGCTTCTTATCGATGCCTTAAGTGTGGATGAAGATAAGATTGTACCGGAGGCCTCCTTAGTCCATGATCTGGGCGCTGAATCCATTGATTTTCTCGATATTGGCTTCAGAGTTCAGCAGACCTTCGGCGTGGACCTTCCCAACAAGGCGATTCAGGACAAGGCCCTGAGTTGGAGGAATCTAGGAGAGCTGAGCCAGATTCTTGAGGAGCGGTATGGGGCCCGTGTTGCCCCAGCCGAGATGAGGCAGCTTCACACGATGGGTATCCCCGAGGTCCTCCGATGGCTCACTGAGAAACAGGGCATCGCGGTGCAAAATGGTGAAGCAGAAAAGGTGGCAGCGGAGCTGGCGGATCGGATGGCTCGTGAGGTGGAGTCCATTGGTTTTAAGGCCTCGCTCATCGACAAGGAAGGTATTGTTAAACTGTTGCTCGAAAACCTCAACTCGCCGAAGATCATGGAAGGGATGATACGATTATTCAGTGTGGGGGCCTTAGTTGATTTCATTACCGCACGGGTAGGAGAAGAAGAGGTCGTGAATAGTTAGTCGTGGATCGTTAGTGGTTAATGTTTAATGAAGGCTTATGAGATTTATCTTAATAGATCGGATTCTAAGGTTGGAGAAGGGCAAGGAAGGACTTTTCCTCAAAAACGTTAGTCAGAGTGAGGACTATTTTGCCGACCATTTTCCCGGAACACCCATCATGCCGGGTTCCCTTATCCTGGAGGGTTTTGAACAGGGTTCTAAGCTCTTGATTGCCTTTACCCACGGCTTTTCTTTTTATCCAGAGATTCACCGTATTTCTAAAGCGGTCTTTAAGCATTATGTGTTACCAGGGGATCAGCTTCAGATCTTTCTTTCCCTTGTCCAGGGAGACGGAAAAGAAGTGCGGGTCGACGGCCAAGCACGGGCCAATGACAAAATCGTGGCTGAGGCGAGACTTGAGTTCAAGCTAATCGATAGGAATTCGGATGCGGAGGCTGAGGAGCACTGTCGCAGTCTCGAGAGCTTATATCATCTTCTTTCTTCCGATCCCGTTAGCCGTGCGTGGGAGACTCTAGCGCGACAACAAGCTAGTAAATAGTCCACAACGAATAGCACTTTTTGCAATTGACCATGGAAGGTTCTGTCGCACTGGTAACGGGGGGATCACGAGGTATCGGGAAGGCTATCACTCTTCGCTTTTCCGAAGCAAAATGGAATCTTTTTATTAATTTTTTTCAGAACCGGACAGAGGCTGAGAAGACCGCAGAAGAGGCAGCGTCCAATGGAGCCCAGGTCCACTTGCTTCAGGCTGATCTCAAAGATGAGGCGCAGATCCGGAGGATGTTCAAGGAGATCCACCGCCTGTATGGCCGGCTAGATGTTCTTGTCCATAATGCGGCCTCTGGTGTGCTGCGTTCTATTGTAGATCTGAAGGCGAAGCACTGGGAATGGGTTATCAACACTAATGCGCGATCCCTTCTCTTCTGTGCTCAGGAAGCGGCCTCCCTGATGCGCGAAGGAGGCAGGATAATATCTCTCAGTAGCGCTGGTTCTATGCGCGTGATTCCCCAATATGGAGCCATTGGGATTTCCAAGGCAGCGCTTGAGAGCCTCACGCGATATCTGGCAGTAGAACTTGCCCCCAGGGGAATTACTGTCAATGCCATTTCAGCAGGTGCGGTAGCGACGGAAATCTGGAGTCTAGTTCCTGATGGGCAGGAGATTTTGGAAAAGGTGCGTGAGCGTACTCCCACCGGTCGTCTTCTCACTCCCAAGGATATAGCTGAAATCGCCTTTTTCTTGGCAAGTCCTCAGGCCGAGATGATTCAAGGACAAGTCCTTGTCGTCGACGGCGGTTACTCCCTTTTGGCATAGCCAGAGCCTATGGTCAGTAGTTTTAAAGGAAGACCGAGGGTAGTTGTTACTGGAGTCGGCTTGGTGACGCCTATCGGTATTGGCGTAGAGAACTATTGGAAGGGGGTCCTCGCCGGGACTTCTGGTACACAACTCATTACCCATTTCGATCCGTCAGGCCTGCCGAGCCAGATGGCAGCCATTGTAAGAGATGAGCATGTAGAGGAGATGCGTTCGTGGCTGGGTCTGGGGCAAGAAGAATCACGTGTAGCCATTCTTGGCCTGGCTGCGGCACGCATGGCTTCAGAGACGTCTGGTTGGGACTCATGCTACAGAGGAAATCGAGTAGGTATATTTTTAGGGACCAGCGGCGAGCGGATGAATCTTGGACAGATGGCAGAGATCGCCTATCGCTCCCGATCAGATGGTGGTCATGAGATTCATTCTGCTGCTTATGTTCAAGAATATTGTAGGAGTTTGAGTGGAAGTTTTGTCCTGAGACTATTTCCCCAGTACGTAACAGCTCTGATTGCGAGCACTTATGGAATTACAGGTTCAAGCTGTACGATTCAGACTGCTTGTACCTCCTCTACCCAGGCTATAGGCGAGGCCGTGCGGGCGATACAGCGTGGGACCGTGGATGCGGCTATTTCAGGGGGGGCAGAGTGTATTGTTTCTCCCATCGAAATGCAGCTTTTCTGCCTTCTGGGGGCGTTGTCCCGACGTAACAGTGAGCCGCAGCGGGCGAGTCGCCCCTTTGATACAGAGCGGGATGGATTTGTCCTGGGCGAAGGGGCGGGTATATTGGTTCTGGAGCGTCTTGACCAAGCCAAAGATCGAGATGCTCCGATCCTGGCTGAAGTTATAGGGTACGGGACATCCTGCGATGCCTACAGGCTTACGGATGAGGTGCCAGATGGGCGAGGGGCCATCTTAGCCATGCGCCGGGCACTGGAGGATGCTTCTATTTTTCCGGAGCAGATCGACTACGTGAATGCTCATGGGACTTCTACCTTGATGAACGATAGGGTCGAGACTCAGGCCATTAAGACGGTCTTTGATAAACGGGCGTACAAAATCCCCGTGAGTTCGACCAAGTCCATGATAGGCCATACCATATCGGCAGCCGGTGCGATTGAGCTAATCACTTGCATTTTGTCACTGAGGGGACAGACGCTTCCCCCGACTATTAACTATGAATTTCCCGACCCAGAATGTGATCTGGACTATGTCCCGAACCAAGCTCGGCCGGCCCAAGTGGAGACAGCCCTTTCCAACTCTTTCGGGTTCGGTGGTCACAATGACTGTCTCGTAGTCAGGCGATTCTCTACGTGAGGAATATGACGTTCCACAGTGCATCCAATGGTGGTCTCGAGAACAAAGTGGCACTCATTACTGGGGCGACCTCAGGGATCGGAAGGGCTACGGCCGTTGCCTTTGCTAAGGCAGGTGGCAAAGTTATTATTGGCGACGTTCGTGAACAGCCAGCGGCAGGGGGGGTGCCGACGGCAGATATCATCCGGGACCTCGGGGGTAAGGTCCTCTTCGTTAAGACCGATGTTGCCCAAAAATCACAAATGGAAGCTTTAGTACACCGAGCGGTCCAGGAATTTGGGAGAGTCGATATCCTCGTGAACAATGCTGGGGTTGGGCATGTCAGTTCGGTAGAGCATACCCCGGACGAAGTTCTGAGGCGCTTGGTAGAGATTAACTTCTTTGGGGTTGTGTACGGGGTCCAGGCGGTATTAGGGGTTATGCGGGCACAAGGGAGCGGCCATATCATCAATGTCTCTTCAGGCACGGCGATGCTTGGATTGCCTTTTAGCAGTATCTATTCGGCGACCAAGTCTGCTATCATGCGTTTTTCCGAGTCACTTCGATACGAGTTGGAAGATACCAATATCCACGTAAGCATTATCTTTCCCGATATTACTGCCACCGACTTGGCGTTAGAGGTCACCACTGACGCAGCTATGTCGACTAAAACGGTGCGCTCGCTAAACCAACAGGGGGTGGAGCGATACGGATCTCCCCACCGCAAGCTGCAGTCTCCTGAGGAGGTCGCTCATGCTGTCCTTGCATGTGCGCTTCGCCCGCGCAGTGCTATCTACCTTTCTTACCGAATACGCTTCCATGGGTTATTCCGATGCCTCCTGCCTTCTGCAGTAGACCGTGAGGCCAGACGGATGAAGGCATCGTTCCAGAAGCTTCTTGAAAAAGTTGGGAGAGGCGACGATAAAACTGAGGAAACCTATGCGCGTCAAGACTTGCGGATCACTCATTAATGGCTATTAGGAAGGAGCCTCTAGACCTTTCCGTAGTGATACCTCTTTATAACGAGGCTAAAACACTGGAGGTGCTCCATAGAAGGCTCTCTACCATCGTTCAATCTCTGGGTCGTCATTACGAGGTCATCTATGTGGATGATGGGAGCACAGATGGGACAACGAGAATTCTCCGGCAAATACAACTGCGGGATTCAAAAGTCAAGGTGATCGTCTTCAATCGGAACTATGGCCAACATGCAGCCGTGTTGGCTGGGTTCGAAAAAGCTCAGGGTGAAGTCATCGTTACCCTCGATGGCGACCTGCAGAACCCACCGGAGGAGATCCCTAAGCTGCTCGAAAAACTACAAGAGGGCCATGATGTGGTTGGGGGGTGGAGGGAGGGACGGGAGGATTTTATAGTTCGACGCTTCCTCTCTTTTTTAATCAATCGGGTTACCTCACTGACTGTTGGGGTCAAAATGAAGGATTACGGATGCATGCTTCGAGCTTACCGCAGGTCGGTGGTGGAGCAGGTCTGTAAGTCTCAGGAGGCCTCTAGCTTTGTGCCGGCGCTGGCTAACTTTTTTGCTGGGTCGGTGGCCGAGATCCCTGTCGCGCACAGCGCGCGTGGGTCGGGACGATCTAAGTATAATACATTCCGACTGATGCGTTTGAATTTTGATCTCCTGACAGGCTTCTCCCTTCTCCCCATTCAGGTGGTGAGTTTTGCTGGGATCCTGATCTCTTTTCTCGGCCTCGGCTTCGCTCTGTTTCTGGCCGTTCGTCGTCTCATTGTCGGACCGGAGGTGGAAGGGGTCTTCACCCTATTCGCGATTCTGTTTTTCTTTGTCGGTCTTCAGATCCTTGCCTTAGGTCTTATCGGAGAGTATATTGGGCGGATCTACATGGAAGTTCGCCGCCGGCCGCGCTATGTGATCAGAGAAATATGGGAGTGAATAGACAATAGTGGATAGATTCCCCCACGTTTTTAGCCTTAGCCAGCCACTATTCACTCAAAAGAAATGAAGATAGCCGTTTTCGGCTACCACAACATCGGTTATGAATGTCTCAAGGTTCTCATCGATCGGAGCGAAGAGATCGTTACGGTGGTCACGCATCAAGATGATCCAAACGAAGAGATATGGTTTCGATCGGTGGCCGAACTCGCGCAAACCCATCATATCCCCGTCCATACCCCCTCCAGCCCCAATACGCCTGCCTTCATCAGCCTGATTCGTAGGCTTTCTCCTGATCTCATTCTGTCCTTCTATTATCGTCGGCTTCTCTCTAAAGAACTTCTGGCTATCCCTCGCTGGGGAGGGATCAATCTCCATGGCTCCCTCTTGCCCAAGTATCGGGGGCGTTCCCCGGTAAATTGGGCGCTCATTAACGGGGAGAGCGAGACCGGGGTGACACTTCATCACATGACCCAAAAGGCTGATGCAGGGGACATCATTGCTCAAAGGCCAGTGCCTATTGATATGGAAGACACTGCCCTGAGTCTCTTTCATAAACTCACTGCCGCTGCCACGCAGCTTCTCCAAGAGACCTTTCCCCGGATCCGGGCGGGCACGGCCCCCAGGATTCCTCAGGATTCTCGGTTGGCCACGACCTTTGGAGGCAGGCGACCTGAGGACGGAAAGATAACCTGGGAGAGGCCAGCGTCGGCTATCCACAACCTCATCCGTGCCGTCACCCATCCTTATCCAGGTGCGTTCACCTTCCACTTGGACAGAAAGCTATATCTCTGGAACGCAACCTTGAATCATCAATCCTCCATCGCCACCAAGGGGCCGCCCGGTACCATCGAGGCTGTAGAGACGGGCAGAGGGATACTCATCTCTACTGGAGAGGGCACCCTGCTTGTAAAACGTATGCAGTTCGGAGGGGAACAAGAAATGTCGGCAGATGAACTAATAAAACACCATGGGATCCCGGTGGGAACACGTCTGGGACCGTGACGGACTTCGGAGGATTAATGTGAAGGTTTTGATTACTGGAGGTGCTGGCTTTCTGGGTTCTCATCTAACGGACGCGCTTCTGTCCCAAGGAGATGAGGTTACGATTCTTGATGTAGCATCGGATCTTAAGGTGCGCCACCACTTGGGCAATCCCAGGTTCCGCTACGTTCATGACTCTGTACTTCATCGCGAGATCCTGGAGGGGCTCGCCTCCTGGTGCGACTTGATCTATCACTTTGCTGCCGTGGTCGGTGTGGAGCATTATGTGGGGGATCCCTATCAGGTTCTTAATGTCAACGTGAACGGGACCCAAATCGTTCTCAATGTAGCCTTTAAGGCCCGAAAAAAAGTTGTCTTCAGTTCTTCCTCTGAGGTTTATGGGAGAAGCCTGAACGTCCCGTTCAGCGAAGATGGAGACCGGGTTCTTGGTTCGACGCGGATTGATCGATGGTGTTATGCTACCTCAAAGGCCGTGGGGGAGCATTTTTGCTTCGCCTTTCACAAGCTGGGTCTCCCCGTAGTGGTGCTCCGGTACTTTAATGTTTACGGTCCCCGTCTGGATCGGATGGATGTAGGAAGGGTCATCAGCATCTTCTTGAGCCAATTGATGCGTGGGGTTCCCCTGACGGTGATCGGGGATGGAGCGCAAACCCGTTGTTTTACCTATGTAGATGACGTAATTCGGGCGACCATGGCTGCTGCTGTCAGAGAGGAGACAATTGGTAGGATCATTAATATTGGCTCGGATAAAGAGGTGAGTGTTCGCGAGTTAGCCGAGCTTATGATTCGTCTTTACGGTTCTCCCTCCTCCATAACCTTTGTTTCTCAGGAATCGGTGTATGGTCAGAGCTATGAGGATATTCCCCGTCGGGTCCCAGATCTGCGACTGATGAGAGAGATCCTTCAAATGGTTCCCCAGGTCTCCCTCGAAGAAGGCTTAAGGCGGACCCTTGATTGGTTCCGAAAGGAAACCGCTCAATAGTCAATCGGTTATCTCGAAGCGATGGACGAATAACCAATAACTATGGATTAAATCATGATGCAGCTTGCCATAAGGGTCGATGTTGATACATGCATTGGGATGCGAGAAGGGGTTCCCCGATTACTCGATCTCTTTAGGCGCCACGCGGTGATTGCGAGCTTTTTTGTTAGCTTCGGGCCGGACCGCTCAGGAAGAGCGTTGAGACGTCTCTGGCAACCTGGGTTCCTCCTCAAGATGTGGCGCACTAATCCTCTGCGTCTCTACGGTTTCAGAACCCTCCTCTCAGGGACCCTCCTCCCTTCTCTTCCCGTAGGAGAAGGTACGCCGGAGTTGCTTAGAGCTGTTGTGACGGGAGGACACGAACTGGGCATTCATGGCTATGACCATGTGCGCTGGCAAGACTGCGTTGAAAAGATGGCGGAAGAGGAGATTGAAGCAGAATTGAGCAAGACCGTGGCAGCCTATGAGCGCGTTTTGGATGCGCGTCCCGCAAGCTCCGCTGCGCCTGGATGGCGCTGTACCCCTTCCAGTCTTGCGGTTCAGGACCGGCTTAAGTTCTTTTACGCCAGTGATGTCCGTGGGACCTGTCCCTTTTTGCCGGTTCACAACGGCAAGCCCTTTAAGACCCTCCAGATTCCAACTACCCTTCCCACAATGGATGAACTGATAGGAAGACAAGAAAACATCAACGACTTTCTCCTCTCTTCTCTGAGGGAGGGTTTGAATGTCCATACCATTCATGCTGAGGTCGAAGGGCGACCCTACCTCTCTCTTTTTGAGGAATTTCTCCGCGAGATTCGCCGGCGGCAAGTACAGGTCGTCTCTCTCCGGGAGGTGGCGGAATCGACCTTGAAAAGGGGTCTGGAAAGGGTTCCCCATTACCCAGTGACACGGAGACACTTGCCGGGACGAAGTGGATGGGTAGCCTGTCAGGGAGCGCTATGAAGGCCCAGTCCTTGAAATATCTCCGAGAAAAAATAAGTCATAAGAAGGCCAACATCTTTGTTTTGGGCCTGGGCTTTGTCGGTCTTCCTCTTGCCGTCAGATTTGCAGAAGTTGGGTTTCCGGTTTTAGGGATAGACGTTGATAAGGACAAGGTGAAAAGTATTAAAAAAGGTATCTCTTATATCCAGGGCGTCTCTTTGGGGGGTCATCGCTCCCAACCTATTCATGCGTCTACCGATTTTTCCCTATTGAGAGAGTCCGATGTCGCTATCATTTGTGTCCCCACCCCTCTCAGCAAGACTAGAGATCCCGATCTTTCTCTGGTCTTGGAGGTGGCTCGAACCATAGCCGAAAATCTCCATCCAGGTCAGCTAATCATCTTGGAAAGCACCACCTACCCCGGGACGACCCGAGAGCTCCTCCTTCCTCTTATGGAAGCGAGAAAGTTGCGAGTCGGGAAGGATTTTTTTCTGGCCTATTCGCCCGAGCGGATTGACCCTGGGAACGACTCTTTTACACTTTCGAATACCCCTAGAGTGATAGGAGGTATCACCCCCGCATGTTTGAAACTGGCCCAAACGCTCTATAGCCAGATTGTGGGAAAGGTGGTGCCTGTGAGCAGCACGGATATGGCAGAAATGGTTAAGCTACTGGAGAATACCTTTCGGAGCGTCAACATTGCCCTGGTTAATGAATTCGCTATCATGTGCCAACGTTTGGGATTGGATGTCTGGGAGGTCATCCACGCCGCAGCCTCTAAGCCCTTTGGGTTTTTACCTTTCTATCCTGGTCCTGGGCTAGGCGGCCACTGCATCCCTGTGGACCCCCACTACCTTTCCTGGAAGTTGAGACTCTTAGCGTACAAGGCGCGCTTGATCGAGTTGGCCGACGAGATTAACCGAGAGATGCCTCGTTTTGTGGTGGAGAAGGTGGTTGAGGCGCTCAATCGAGAGCGAAAAAGCGTGAAAGGTTCTAGGATTCTCATCTTGGGTGTGGCCTATAAGAGGGATTCAGACGACGTTCGGGAATCCCCTGCTTTAGACATCATGAAGCTTCTCCACGAAAAGGGAGGAGAGATCTCTTACCATGATCCCCATGTTTCCCAATTCTCTTTTAATAATCAGCACCTTGATTCTGTTCCATTGAGCGGTGAGTCTTTATCCTCAAGCGACATAGTAGTTGTCGTTACAGACCACAGCCGGTTTAATGCCAGAGAGATTGCGGAGCATTCTCCTTTGGTTATGGATGCCCGCAACCTCACCCGTGGCATTGACTCGAAAAAGATAGTGAGACTATAGGCTTAATTCGCTTGACATAGGGTGCTTTGCCTTGATAAAGGCCTTCTGGTGTAACCCACATCAGAAGGCCTTTTTTTGGCTCGGGAGGGAAGATGAACCTTCAAATTTGGCGACGAAGAGGATTGCTGGCGGTTGTTGGATTCCTTGCCTTTCTAATGGTCACTTATACCCTGATTGCCTCTTTTCAGTGGATCAACAGGCCCTTCCCGGGATTCTTCCTCTACGGCAATTCGACTGTCGGCCCGTATTCCCTCCCCCAGTGGAGTGGGAAGAGGGAGGGATTAAAGTTTTTGGACCATGTGATAGCCGTGCAAGGGAAACCCATTACCCATCCCAAGGCTCTTTATGATTTAGTGCGCAGGTATCCTGCCGGGCATCAGTTCCAATACACGGTCGAAAAAAGGGGAAAACCGTTTCAGCTGATGATCCCATCCATGAAATTTTCCTTTCATGACTGGCTTCTGAGCTTCGGTATCTACCTGCTTACAGGAACAGGTTTTTTGGCTATAGGGGTCATTCCATTTTATCTTCGCTCCACATCTCCGGCCGCTGCTCCTCTCTTTTTTATGGTGAGCGCCATCTTCTTATGGTTTACAACTACCTTTGATTCTATGGCGACACAGATGTTGCCGAAGGAATTGCGTATATTTGCCTTTACCCTTACCCCCAGCGCTGGAATCCACTTGGGTCTTCTGTTTACCAAAGGTCGTGATGAGCACAAGGGTCATCGGCTTTATCTCTCTCTTATTTACGGCCTATCGATCTTACTCGGTTTGTTCTATAGCTTTACCTTCTACGGTCCGCTTGAGGTTTGGCACTGGGCATTGCGGGTAGGTTACGGCTATAGCTGTTTGGCTGCCCTCCTTTTTCTCGGCCTTCTCTGGATCGCGCTTAGACATCCCAAATCTGATTTGGAAAGGTCACGGCTCCGCGTCGTGCTGATAGGGGCCATTCTAGGGTTTTTTCTACCCACCCTCGGTACGGTTCTGACAAGCTTCTTTTACTGGGAGGTCCCTTATAATCTTTTATTAATCCCCACAGTGTTTTTTCCGCTCTCCGTAGCATACGCATTGCTTAAGTACCGTCTCTTCGATCTCAGCAATATCCTGAAAGTAGGCCTCACCCGGGGCGCCCTAACAGGGGTCTTGTTGTTGATTTATGTTTTGGTCGTTTCCCTCCTGAGCGTATCCGTAGGGGTTTACGAGAAGGATCCGTTGGTTCCTATCTTTTTCGCTGTTTTTGTAGTCTTGGTTTTTAATCCTCTCTTGCGCTGGATTGAAGGAGTGGTGGATCGCTATATTTATCGCAAGGAATATGACCCGATACGGCTGCAGAGCGAGGTCAGCTTGTTGCTCCGATGCCTGTCGAGACCACAAGCCATTGCGGAAAAATATCTAAAGTTGGTTACGGACCGGGTTAGGATCAAAGGCGGACTCCTCTTTTTTCGACCCCAGGATCAGGAAAATTATTTCGAGGTATCTCTCGATGGGGAGACCAATGGGCGGAAAGAGATGCCCCATGATTTAAGCATGCTCTGGATTCACCACTTCGGAACAGGCAAGAAGGGAATCTCTAGAGATGAGGTGGAGAGCGATCCTGTCTATCAAGAGGATCACGGCGAGTTTCTAAGGATCTTTAGCGAATTTAAATCGGAGATCCTGATCCCTATCATCTTTGAAGAGGCTATTCTCGGGTTCGTCTCCCTGGAGAAAAAAAGGTCAGGAAGGGAATATAGTGCCGACGATTTTAGGTTGCTTTGCAATCTAACAGATCAACTTGCCCTTTCCCTTGTGAACGGGTTGCTTTTTGAAGAGTCTGAAAAAGCCAAGGAAAAGTATCGGCTGTTATACGACCAGTCCCAGGCGATGAACAAGAGGTTGATAGAATCGGATAAGCTGAAAAAGCAGTTTGTAGCCAATATTTCCCATGAACTCAGGACACCTATTAGCACCATTCTTGGCTACGCCGAGGTGCTTTTGGATCCTGGCTTCCCTGGGGATGCACGGGTGATTTTGGAGCGTGTAGTCACCAATGGGCAAGACCTCTCGCAACTTATCGATAGCCTCCTTGATTTCTCCAGGGTTGAGACGGGGGCGGTAGAGGCGAGACTTCGGATGGTCAAGGTCAGAGAATTGTTCCAGTTGCTGGAAATGATGGCGCAGAGGGTTATCAAAAAACGGCCTATCCGATTTAGAGTCCATATCGGGTCTCAAATGGACGTCATTGAAACCGATCCGAAGAAGTTACAGCAGCTCCTGATGCACCTTTTAACCAATGCCCTGAAGTTCACAGAAAGAGGTGAGATCGTACTCGAGATCAAACCCGTTTTCGAGAGAGGCGATCCGCTTGTTGAAATCTCGGTTTCCGACACGGGAATCGGGATCAACGAACAGGACCAGGAGATTATCTTTGAAGAATTCCGTCAGTTGGACGGGTCTTCGACGCGGCGATATGGCGGGACAGGACTAGGGCTGGGTCTCTGCAAGAAGCTGGTCCAATCTCTGGGAGGAAGAATCGAGGTCGAGAGCGAGATCGGACGGGGGAGTAAATTTAGTTTAATTTTGCCGCCGCGAGGATCTCGGCCAGAGGTTGCCCAGGAGCTCCCTCCATTTTAAAATCCTGGGATCCAATTAAGCATTGCTTCGTCTGCCCAGAGTACCGCTGGCTCAAGATCTTCCGTGACCACATATACGTTCCTATTCAAGACCATCTGGCTTTTAACCTGGGGCAGGTAGATCCTTGCCAAAGCTCCTTATCGAAAAGAAGCTGATTACTGGGGCTGAGTTCAAGGAGAAGCTCTCTACGGAACGGGCAAGGTATCGGGCTATGTTGCAGAAGCTGAAGTAATCAAGGGAAAATTATCAGGAGGTCGCGATGAAGCACTGGGAATACAGGCTGTTCCTTTTGGGATTGATGATCGGGCTGTTATCTTTGCAAGCATCTGGTTTGGGCATGGACAAGCCTTCTGGCAAAGGACCATTCCCCGCCGTGATTGTTCT
>JAPUHZ010000423.1 GCA_027297485.1 Deltaproteobacteria bacterium | reverse complement strand
CTTTTCCTGAGGGGGGTAAAGCTGTGGCCGAGTTATTGTGGCAATTGTCACAATCCTCGGGCTCCTCAAGAGCATTCACCGGCTGAGTGGGATCTCCTCTTAATGCATATGCGGGCAAGGGCCAATCTTCCGCCGGATGTGGCGGAGGCGATCCTTGAGTATTTAAAGAAGAGGTAAGGAAGACTGGGGGTCAACAAAAACTAGGAGGTGAGAAAGGATGCATGTGGAGTTTGTCCGGTGGGTCTATCTAAAGTTGACATTAGGAATCTTCCTGGTCGCGCTCTCTGTTAGCCCCGTGTGGGGCTTGGGGCGACCAGATCAGGGAAAGGATTGGTACTTTAAGTCGGGCTGTGATAGCTGCCATGGAAAGACCGGGGGGGATGGTCCGGTAGCTGCGGCATTGGATCCAAAACCTCCCGGCTTCTGCGCATCGGCAAAGCATCCTACGGATGATCTGAAATTCAAGATGATCGCCGGCGGCGGTGCCAAGATGAACCACTCCCCACAGATGCCGGCCTGGGGTAAGGTGCTCGACAGGCAAGCTATTTCAGACATCGTTGCTTATATTAATTCGCTTTGCAGAGCTGTAGCGATCACGGGCAACCCTGAGCAGGGAAAAAAGTGGTACGTTGATGCGGGCTGCGATGGCTGCCATGGGAAGAGGGGGCGGGGTGATGGCCCGGCTGCGGTGGCGCTCAACCCAAGGCCTGCCGACTTCTGCACCTCAGCGAAGCATCCTACGGACGATCTGAAATTCAAGATGATCGTCGGTGGCGGTGCCAAGATGGGTCACTCACCGGCGATGCCGGCTTGGGGTCATGTGCTGGATGAACAGGCCATTTGGGATCTCATCGCCCACATGCATACCCTCTGCAAGAAATAACGTGCAGGCAATGTTTAGAAAAAAGCCAATCTCACTGGAGCCTTAGAGAAGTGCTGCTGGAAATACAGATGGCAGAGTTGATTTATGGAAGGAGTTGACATATTTAAAAGCGGTACAGTCCGCGAAAGGAGGGGGGGCTTTGAATAAAGTGAAAAGAAGCCTGGAAGGATGGATGGTCCTGTTCCTTGTCACGCTGGCCATCGTCTGGGGAGTTGCCGTGTTATCACACGCCCAGGAGCGGAAGAACTTTTTTATTCCCAAGCAGCTTCAGACAGAGTTAAAGGTCAAAGTGACATACAACGACACCCATGTCTTTTTCCGCTTTGAGTGGCCCTCCGAATCGAAGGGTTATTTTCATGACTACCTCCGATTCAAGGGGGGTAAGTGGGTAAAAACATCGGGTTCAAGTGTTGGGCCACACCCGCTCAAGCTCTATGAGGATCGAGTTAGCTTTTTGCTGGACGACGGGAGTGTCCGTTACTTTGACTCGGCAGGCGGGTACGTCACGATCCACGAGCGTATGCGTTTCCTCTCTAATCAGTCCCCCAAGGCTGAGGTGCAGAAGCATCCCTACCTCGGCATCAAAAAGAAAAAATCCGACGTTAGAAAGTACAACCCCGAGACCCGCAAGAGCGGGCGATGGGAGGATGTGGTGTCTGAGGCGGAATTAAAGCGGCTTAAAAAGAACGGGGTGTTTCTGGATCTCTGGATGTGGCGTGCGCACCGGGGAAATCCGATCGGCGCAGTGGATGACTTGTGGATTCACGAGTACCGAAACGGAGACAAGGGAAAGAGCGCCTACACCACCAACTGGGACAAGAAAAGGATGCAACCCAAATTTATGTATGACATAGAGAAGACAGGGTTTCACGCGCTCAAGTGGGAAGACGTGATCAACTACAAGTTGACCCAGAAAGACATCTACTTCCTCTCCCATAATATCGCGAAGCCTTTTGATCCCAACCATAGTTGGAAAGAAGGCGACACGTTACCCCGCCGGTACTTAAGACAACCTGAAGGAAGCCGGGGAGACATCACAGGCAAAGGTGTGTGGAAGGATGGGAGCTGGCACGTAGACATGCGTAGATTACTGAACACTGGCAACGATGATGACAAGCAACTACAGGACGAGCGCCGATATACCATCGCCTTCGCAGTTCACAAGAATTATACGGGGAGCCGCTGGCACTATATCTCCTTGCCTTACAAGTTAGGGATGGGCGTGGAGGCAGAGTTGTCGGCCCACAAGTTCCAAGGGGCTGAACCCCCCTGGGAGAGCATCCCATGGACGAGAGTACCGATCTTTTACCCTGGACAGGTCACATGGGAATTCCTCACTAGCCGTAGCCATGCCGGTGCTACCGGACTTCGGGAGGGAAGGTCGTGCGCAGATTGTCATACTCCTGAGCTTCTGGGGGCATACGCTGTGGAGCATGAGCTGCGTGACGAAATCAAAAATCGCTGGTATTTAACAATAGCGGGAGGCGCTATCTTGCTTGCCGGCCTTGCGTTCTCAGGGGTCATCGTGGCTAGAAAGAGGTAAATAAAATGGAACGAGCACAGGCCTTTCATACGATTATGGTTGAGATGACAACGGGGATGCTGGTTCTGGCTACGCTAGCCATTCTCGTCTGTGTCTGGGTAAGCCTTCTTGGCGGAGATCGATACCAAAGGCTAGGAGACTATGCCGACTCTACGGCGCTGTTTGGTGCGGCCGTCGGTCTGCCTATGATTGCCCTGGCAATCATCACGGGATTCCAGCAGTGGCCATTGGAGGCATTTCTTAACAGCGTCATTGCCAGAAATAAGATTTTTACAGCAATTGTCGCCTTCGGTTTCTGGGCCGCGTTTCTTCTTGTCCGTCTGGCCGCCGGAAGGCGGCTCTGGGTAAGCAAGCCCCTTGCCCTTTACGCACTGGCTATGGGATTGGGAGGCTTTGCTTACCTCGTCTTTACCGCCTCCATCGGTGGAGACTTGTCTGGGAAGCCTAGCGGGTTTGAGCAGTTGGCCCGCATCTTTGTCGAGACACGCAGGACTTTCTTGTTGCCAACTGCAGTCAGCGTATTGCTCATTGCGGTGGGCGTGGCCCTTCCCCTGATGGCTTTCTTTTGGTCCAAGAAGAAATCCGTCTGACAAATCTCAGCGAGGCTTCACTGGGGAGTGGGGAAGTGAAGTTCCAGATAGTTTCCTTCTGAGTCGAACATATAGATGGTTTTTCCGCTGCGCCGTTCTACGGCCCGGTGAAACTTCCCTAGCTCTTTTGCCGTCTTCATGGCGCTATCGTAGTCGTCCCAATCCAAATCAAAGGCCTGGTGCGCTATGCCGTCTTGGTCGATGGTGTCTTTATGAATCGGCCGGGGACGTTCAAAGAGAACGACTTCATCGTTGCCGCATTTTAGTCGGTCTAGTCTCGGCGTCTTCCCGTGAATGGTGAGGGAGTCTGGATTGTCAGGATTTCCGCCTACCCGGTCGAGAAATTGTAATCCCAAGACTTGAGTATAGAATTCCCGTGCTCTGTCGATGTCGTCCACTGGGATTCCCATGTGGTAAACTTTCTTGAGCTTCACCTTTAATTTCCTCCTCAGTTACAAGTTGACGTGATTCTAGGGACTTCTTCCGTTAACTGTCAAGCCCTGCAGGGCTTTAGTGTGAAAAGTGTGGTGCTATAGAAAAGCGCAGGGGGCCCGCTCCTCCCTTCGACAGGCTCAGGGTGGTGAGCAAAGTCGAACCACAGGCCCGGGCCGTTGGAGAGCTCACCTGAAGGGGACGGGAGGGTGGCCGTCGAGGCAGTGACCTATTGATTCAGGCTGGAAGGTTTTTGCCTGAGGAACCACACTTTTGGTAATAGAGCGGCCTTGCGATTAGCCCAGGAAAGAAAACCTTCCATTAATCCGCTCTCTTTCCTTGTAGGATGGCTATGAGGTGCTTGGCGAAGTCGGTATTGTCCTGATAACCACTGAACCTGTTCGCCCCAACTCCCAACGCGCCTACAAAGACCGGCTGAGCCGTGTGTGATAAGCTGGTCCAGTAAACCATGGTGTGGTGGGCGACCATCTGCCCTAGGGCCTTGGCGATGACCCTTGTTCGGAGGCGCCTATGGACTTGCTTGATGTCAATGATCTTCTGTCTAAGCTCCGGGGGTAGGCTGAAGCCATTGAAGTGATTGGCTATGAGGCTATCAAGAACATCTGGTGAAGGATTCCTCTCCAGAATCTCAACGGCCTTCTCAATGGATATATTGATTGCTTGGATTTTTCTTAGGTGTTTGACGCCTGGGAGGATTTGTGTTCCTCTCCATGACCTTTCTGCTTGCTCCTTAAGGGTAGTCGTGACGTTGAGTCCCCCGGTTTCGTGATCGGAGGCGACCAGGAGCAATGTCTCATGCGGGTGCCTTTTGTAGAATTGGTACGCCAGAGCAACAGCACGATCAAATTCCCTGAGGCTGTGGATTACTGAGGCCACATCGTTTCGATGAGAGGCCTCGTCCGGATGTTCTGTTTCTATGAAGACAGTAAAGCCTTTGCTAAGATCTCTCTCCAGAATGCGAATAATGGCCCGGGTCATATCGTAGATGGACGGCTCCCGGGACTTGTCTCGATCGATCTCATAGCTCATATTGCGAGGGGCAAATAGTCCTAGAACCTTGGACGCTTTAGTCTCAGAAAGCTCTTGCAGGTTTGATACATAGGTGTACCCCCTATTCAAGAAAAGAGAGATCATGTTCTTCTTCCCCTTGCGTTGGGTTGCAAATAGATCGCTACCCCCTCCCATTAAGATGTCCGGTTCCAGAGCGAGGTATTGATCGACGATCTCGCCATACAATTTTCTTCGCCTTACCTGACAAACAAAGGCAGCCGGGCTAGCATCGTAGACGGCGGCATTGGTTGCTATACCAATGCGCATCCCTTTTTCCTTTGCTACCCATAGGACTGATTTCGGCCTGCTCCCATCGGCGCAGATGCCGATCACCCCTTTGTGAGCTTTACAACCAAGCGCCATCGCAGTGGCTGCAGCCGCAGAGTCGGTCGTGAGACCATCTGCGTCGTGGGTAGTGAGGAAACCCGAAACCCCCTCCCTCATAATCTTGTCGGTGATTGTGAACCCTTCTCCGTGGATCAGCCGGTTATACCTTCTCGTCAGCTCGAGGTGGCTGAGGCCGGCACCGTCAGCCAGGAATATGAAGATGTATTTGGGGGTGGGCGATTGAGCGGCTTCCCCCTGGTTCACTGAAAAGGAAATAGAAATGAGATAGAGAGCCAGAACGATCGTTACCTTTGATAAGAGTAAGAGCAGCTTCCTTCCCGTATCCCCTTTCATCTGTTAACCTCCTTTGGTTCTCCTAGACTTAGATTTCGCCCTCAGTAATTTGCGGCGAATGGTGATAGTGCTTGGAAAATTAACCGGATTGTGCCAAGTGTAGTTCAATTTTGATCCTACGGGGAGGATTATGAAGAGAAAGAGATTACCAATCAAGTGGCCGAACGGTGCTCGAATTGCTATAACGCCCTGCGTAGCATTCGAAACTTGGCCGGAGGATTTAGGTGCGTCGGGATCGCTCCAGCAGGAGAATCGCCGTTCCTTTCCAAAAAATGCTGTGACGAAGAAAAACCTCGGTGTCATCACTGACAGGGAATTCGGGGAGCGAGTCGGTGTTTTCCGTATGATGGAGCTTTTCCAAAAAGAGGGGATTCAAACGACTTTCTTTCCTACAGGTATCACGATCAAAAATTATCCGGATGTCTTTAGGGATATTGTCGCCCAGGGCCACGAAATTGGTACGGAGACTTGGATCCACGATTACAGTTATATGAAGAAAAGAGACAGAGAAAAAAAGGATCTACAAAAAACCGCCAAGATAGTGCAGGAGACCGTGGGAGCCCGTCCTCAAGGATACCTTTCCACGGGCGTGGCGCCCAGCGAGGCAACGCCGGAAATTATCCTGGAACTCGGGTACAATTACTGGATGGATCCCCAACATGAAGAAACTCCCTATACGCTCAGAGTAAAGGGGAAGGAATTAACAGTGCTTTCGTACTATCAGGATCTCAATGATTACTCGAGCTATCAGCGCTCGGCTAGGACGCCACGGGAGATCCTCCAATTATGGAAAGACTGTTTCGATTACCTTTATGAGGAGGGAGAAAGCGATCCGAAATTCATGATCTGGGGAAATCACCCCTTTGTGGGTGGGAGGCCCTATCGGGCCGTGTTGCTCCGGGAATTCATACGGTATGCCAAGGGCCATTCCAAGGTCTGGTTTGCTCGGTCCGGGGATATTGCCCGGTGGTACCGTGAGAACTATAGAGATGCGCAAGTAGAGGAGTGGCCGAACTTCACTATCGCAGGGAGGCGTGCCAAAAAGGGAGATCTGTTAAAGCTAAGATAAATTCGTCAATGAAAATCAAAAAGATAAAAATGTTGGGAAAGACGTCAGGAGAAAGTGTTGGGTAAGAAGAAATCGCACGAGGGGGAGGTGCAAACGGGATTGGAGCAACTCCGGAGGCTGAGGATCAACGTTGATGACCGCTCTCCCGCACTAGTAGGTATACTGAACAGCCATATCGAGAGGGGACGAGAGATTGACCTTGCCATTGTCTTTCTTTTAGGTCGGATCGCAGATCCTGCCACGCTTGAGGTTTTAACTGCAATCGAAAAAAAGGCGGGCGATAAAGAGATCAAAAAAGAGGTTCGTCGCTCCCTTTTTAAGCTGGCCCAGAAAGGGATTTCCTCTCCTCAGTCAGGAGATGCCGGGCTAACCACTCCAAAGTCGACCCCAAAGTTTGGTCCGGAGATCGAGGGCTATCTCTCCTCGGTCGGTGGGGGCGGCGGAAGATTGGTTTGGCTGACTAAGCCTCAGATGGGAAGGGGAATTCATTTGCTTCAGGGGATGGTCAGTGATCGAGAGGGATTGATGCGAGTGGGTGGGGCTCTGATCCGTCGCAAAGAGCTGCGCCGCATGGAACAAGATATCAAAGAGAATTATGGTGTTACCATGATCTCCGTCCCGTGGGAATACGCTGATCAAATTCTTTACGAGGGATTTGAAAAGGCTAGGGGCTTGGGGCGGAACGGGGTAGAGCAATTTTCCACGTTACGGGCGCTTTTTAGCTCGGCTAAACCAAAGAAGGATTTGTCTCATCCTATTTATGATCGACTCAGCTTGGAGGGCATTCGCTCCGGTGCATGGCGGGATTTATCCCGGCGACTTTTGGACGAGGCCGAATTTCTGCCTTGGGTCCTGGATGAGGATTGGGTTCAACCTTACTTAGAACAGTTGCAGAGTGCTAAGGAAAGCCGTCTTGTCCTTAATGAGCTTCAGAAAGAGGAGCGGTTTTCCAAAATTGTCCGTGATGCGGTGCAAGGCCTATTTTCAGGGGAGAAGGGGCACCTCTTCCAAAGGAGGATGGAAGATATGGCCCTTTATCTGGTAGAGACCAGGCGTGAGGAGGAGGCCAAGCTGGCATTGGCGGTAGCCCTCCAGCTCAAAGAAGGAGGTCCGGGCGAGTTGGATCTCTCCTTTCTCACCGGATTGATTCAAAAAAGCCTCTCTTTCTATACGGCCCAAGATAAGGCGAAGCCGGAAGAACCCTCTCTCATTATTGAACCGTAGTTTTTTAAGGACGCTCGCGGTTGCAGATATCCAGGGCAACCAGAATGTAGACCTGGGCCGCCTTGACCATATCGTCAATTTTTATTTCCTCGCGCCGAGGCCCGACGTTCTTTCCCCGGGGCCCGAATTTGATGGCCGGGATGCCCAATTCGTTATAGACATTTGTGTCGGTCCAGATGCTCGCCCTCTCCGGGGTCTCCGGCCTGAGTTTTTCGCTAAAAAGATATTGATGAACCTCTTCGAGAGATTGGACCAGGGGCTCCACACCCTTCCCTTCATATCCCATCAGAGATCTGTAGAACTCCAGATCGTATACTATCCCGAGAGAGGAAAGAACGTCTTCGACCTCATGCTGTACGGTCAGGGGCCTTACCTGAGGGGGGGTGCGCACGTCGACGTAGATGTTGCAGACGCCCGGCAAGTAGTTGGGTTTGTAGGGTGCCCCTCCCTCGATGGCGCCTATGTTGACTTTGGGTAGGATGGGACCGGTAGGTGAGTTGTAGATATATCGCTCTTCGAAGTCCTCGGCCCACCTCTCGAGAGCCTCAATGATCTTTGTCATTTTGATGATGGCGTTGATTTCCACCATGGGCTGGCTGGCTCTCTTGCTCCCCCAGGCAGCACGGGCCTTCCCAAAGGTACTGACCTTGAAATCCACCACTCCCACCTGAGTCCAGACAACGTTGAGGTCTGATCCATCGGTAACCATGGCGTAGTCCGACTGGATTCCGTGGGCCAGCAGATGTCGCGTGCCGATCCCCTCACCTCTGTAGGCTTCGTCTTGGAAAGGGCCGATGGGAGTGCGAGAAATTTCTCCAACTACGGCGGCAAGAATGAGATCGCCTTTCAGCCTCACGCCACTTTTTCGGATGGTCTTGGCCGCTGTCAGGAAAGACGCTAAGCCGCCCTTCATATTCGAGATGCCTAAACCGTAGATCTTCCCGTCTTTGATAGACCCTCTGAGATCGGATTCCGGTTCGACGTTTGCGACGATGCGGAGGTCCTCGGCGGAGCCTGTGAAGCTCGTGTCCATATGCCCGTTGAACATGAGGCTCAACCCTTTGCCCTCTCCCTTCAGAATTCCGACAGCATTGGGGCGCTCTTTTTGCACCTCCTGACGAATCGCTTTAAGACCGTTGAGCTTGTACCAATCCAGGATGAATTCGGCGATGGCCTTCTCCTGTCCTGTGGGACTCGGAATATTGACCAGATCACACGCGAGCTGAGCCAGCTCGTCTCTGTCTAAATAGGACAAGACTTTTTTGGCCGCCTCTTTATCTATGGTCATATTGCTCTCCTCCTCGATGCAGGAAGGATACCTGTGGGGGAGGCTGGAAGTCAATCTGAAATGAAGCTTGAAAAGAAATGGCGAGAAAAAGAGGGTAGGGGATGATAGCGATGGGTAAGGCTTTTTTCTATATGACTTTGATTTGAATATTAGCATACCCCGCGGCTAGCCGCGGGTACATAACCGATGGGATTTCCCAAGGGGAGAAGCGGTAGCTCTTCCCCCATAGATCTTCCCTTGGGCCGACCTCGGGGTTTCAAACCCCGTGGTCGATTATAATTTGATGAATTGTGCTAAGATGTTGCTATGGCTAAACCGAGAGGGGCCAGTATTGGTCCGTAAGGGAGGTTCCTCATGGACGCTAGAAGCGCTTCTGCCTGGAGAACTGTTTTTGCCTATGTTGGCTCGGGGGCCAATGTCGATGTCCTTAAATTTTCCCACGAGAAGGGTCTTTTTAAAAAGCATGGTCTGAACATGACGATGATCTATGTCACCACTGGGGTCATGTCGACTCAGGCCGTCGTGGCCGGCACATCTTCGGCTGCTACCGCCCCTGTAACCGATGTACTTAACGCTGTAGCAGAGGGTGCACCGATGAAAATCATTATGGTAAATATCGACCGGTTTGATCATTTCTTGATGGCCAGGGAGGAGATTAAAAAACCCAATGACCTGAAAGGAAAGAAAATCGCCGTTAGCCGCCACGGATCCTTCTCGGATATCGAGACTCGGACTTTTCTGCGCCAATGGGGAATGGACCCAGATAAGGACGTGCAATTTCTCCAGCTTGGCAATGCGGCCAGCAGGGCCGCTGCCTTGGCTACCGGCGGAGTGGATGCCGCCATGGTGACGTCGAGTTTTACCCCTGTGGCGAAGAAGGCAGGCTTCAATATCCTCTTTGACATGTCAACGACGCAGTCGAAATTCGCGAATAGAAGCGTCGTGGCCAGCGATCGTTTAATCAAAGAGCAGTCCCATATAGTGACGGCAATTA
Organism: Deltaproteobacteria bacterium; assembly: GCA_027297485.1. The sequence continues at coordinate 13,148 of JAPUHZ010000423.1, read as the reverse complement.
TTGCCGGCTTTGTGGAGGGGACGAGGTATTGGAAAGCAAACCCTGAGGACGCCAAGGCCTATTTAAAAAAGACCTATAGGCTCCTCGATGCGGACCTTGAGACTCTCTATTCGGGAGTCAGCAGATTGATGCGCTCGGAACCGACCCCGGATCTGGATGGTATTCGGAACGCCTGGGAGAGTATCCCTACCCTCAAGGCTCGGGGGGCAGTCGATCTCGGGAAATTCGTCGATACAAGGTTTATCGGGGAGGTTCTGAAAGAAATGAGGTGATGGGTGCGCAGGAAACTGTGCCACTTGATCTCAAAGGCGGTGGTGTTGGGCCTTAATCCAAGTGGGCCTTGAGAATTTCCTCTTGAGAAAGAGCTAGATCGACCGGCTTGCCCAATGGACCTTTGACATGCAGGCCTGTTGCCCAATAGAGCTCGATCAGGTTCCCCTCGGGATCGTTCAGATAGATGGAGATGGAGTGGCCGTGAGTGCGGGTGCTTTGGATGGCCACTCCCTTTTCTCGGAGAAAGCGGTGAAAATCCTTCAGATCTTGAAGGCTTTCAACCCGAAAAGAGATCTGTGAGATATTTCTTTTCTCCTCAGGCCGCTCAGAGATGAGGATCTCGTGGTGCTCCTCCTTTGGGCGGGAGCTCAGGAAAAAACATTTTGCCTCTTGAGATTCTGCCGTTACCTGTAACCCTAAAATATCCCGATAAAACGATAGAGCTAGATCCAGGCTCTTTACCCTTAGTCCGAAATGACCTAGACGCGATACTTTGGGCATGAGTTATTTCAAGGCATTGATCTTGGCGGCAAGAATGAAATCGTTTTCTGAAAGGCCGTCGATGACATGGGTCCAGATATCGAAGCGGACAATGTTATAGTGAATATGGATGTCCGGGTGGTGTCCCTCCTGTTCGGCTAAATCGGCCACCTGGTTGACGAACGTTATTGCCTCGACAAAATTTTTAAATTTGAAATCCTTATTAATCGACTTGCCGGTGAGAGACCACCCTGAAACCTGAGTGAGGAACCCTTCCACTACTGCCTTTCCCAAAGGCGGCACGCCTCCCTCGCAAGGGACACACTTCTTTTGTGTTAAATTGCTCATCACGCCCCCCTCTTCTCATTCCTTTTATCGAGGGCCTCAGGATTGACTGCGCGGGTGAGTTTCCCATCCATATAGTTGAGAATGTTTTCCACGGCATTTTCCGCAAAGCCTTGAAAGCCGGCATCTGTCGGCCAGCCAAGGTGGGGAGATAGGACTACGTTGTCGAGCTGAAGCAAGGGGCTGTTCGATGGCAGGGGTTCCTCGACGAAGACATCCAGCGCGGCGCCGGCTATGGCCTTTTCCTTTAAAAGTTCGGCGAGCGCCTTTTCATCTACAATAGCCCCCCGCGCGGTGTTCACCAGATAGGCCGATTTTTTCATGAGGCGAAGCCGGTTTTCATTTAGGAGACCCTTGCTCTGGTCTGAAAGTTTAAGGTGCACCGAAATCACGTCGGAGTTTTTCAGAACCTCTTCCAGGCTCATATAAGTCAATTGGGCCTTCTCTGCCCGCTCCTGTGTAAGGGTTGGACCCCAGGCGATAACCTTCATCCCGAAGGCCATGGCGATACGGGCAACCTCAGAGCCGACCTTGCCCAGGCCCAGGATCCCCAGCGTCTTGCCCCTGAGGACCCTGCCGAGGACCAGAGGCCATTCTCCCTGTCTCAAGGACCGATCGCTCTGCGGGATGTGGCGCATGCTGCCGATCATCAGTCCGATTGTGAGCTCTGTTACCCCAGGGCCGCCGGGAGCCATAGTGACGAGAATTCCCATCTCTGTGGCAGCTCCGACGTCAACGTGGTATGCATGGGTTCCCGTCTGGGCGATGATTTCAAGATCCGGCAAAGCCTTGAGCAATGGGGCGGGGAATTGGGTCCGCTCACGGATCGGGATAATAGCCTGGCATCCTCTGAGGGCGGGAATCAGCGCCTCCTCTGAGACAAATTTTTCCGTGCAGATTTGGACCTCAGCCTTCTGGCGCAAACGCTCAATGGCCGGAGAGCCTTCAAAGGCATGCTGGTAGTCGTCTAGAATGGTGACCTTCATTGTTTACAGGACTGCGATCGCCTCGATCTCCACCAGATACTCTTTCCGGGCAAGGCCCTTCACAACCACCAGTGTGCTCGTCGGCGGAGCCTTCTTGAAGTAATCTCTTCGGACTCGGTTGAGGCCTTCGCGGTATTTGATGTGGGTGATGTAAGTAGTGGTTTTTACAATGTCCTCAAATGAGCCACCGGCCTCCTTCAGGATCACCTTGATATTTTCCAAAACCTGTTTGGCCTGCGTCTCTATATCTCCCTTGCCCACGATAATTCCTTTTCCATCCACCGCCGTTTGCCCCGCAATGAAGAGCATCCTGCCGGGTTTAGTTAAGATGGCTTGAGAATACCTGGGTCTTGGATCCGATAATTTCTTTGGCTGAATAACCTTCCTCAATTTTGCACCCCTTTATTCCCTTTAACCTGTGTTATTATCCGCTATCTATCGATAGAGTTCCTGATTATCAACCTTATCTTTATGAAGGTGGATTTTAGGAAAGATGGAGATGCGTCCTGGTCTGCCTTGCAATAAGAAATCCACGGGGATGAAGCCTTGGAGTAATGGGATCGGGAGCTGAAGCCCGGCGAAGGGGCTCTTTTCATCGGTTCCTACGGAGAGTCGATCCCCCCAAAGCCCTGCTGGGAGGGAGCCGCTCATGTTGAGGCGACTTGCCGAAATGCTTCCCTGAATCGGCGGGAGGTGAAATGGTCCGCCGGGGTTCTTCTCCTTCTCGCTTAGGAGCTGGTGATCGAGGACTTTGGGGAAAGCCGGGGGGGGCCCCGTTGCCTCTCGCACTAACGTTAGCGTGGTATCCCCCGACTCTGGTTCTGCCCCCTTCCTCTCAAGCTTGCCCTTAAGCAAAGCTAAGGGGAGTGCCTTGATTCCTCCGGGGCTCCCTTTGGGACGGGTATGGAGATCCGCCAAGGCCGCCTCATGGTTCTTTCTTCTGAGCGTTATCTGGAACCGGTCGCTGGTCTCTTTCCCGATTGGGTAGCTCTGACTTCGAACTCCCCAATGGGTTTGGAAATGGAGGAGGATCTCTCTCTCGCTCAAGAGATTGACCCCTCGATCTGCCAATTCCATGTTGCTTAAGTTGCTGTCGAAGAGCGTTGGCTTGAGTCGAAGTCCCTGCGGGCCATAGAATTCTGGGTTCTCCATGAGGAATTTCTTGCTCATCCGGAGTCCTTGGTTTTCAACTTTCGCAAGCGCTGCGAGTTTTAAGGTTGCCTCTTTGGCTGCGGTGGTTTCCGGATAATAATCCAGGATGTTTTTCAGATAGGACTCCTGAGCGATTCTCTCTCCACTATTTTCCGCTGCCCGTAAGAGGGCTTTGGCGACTTTTTCCTTTAACTCGGCGATCTTTTCCTCCGTGGCCTTGCCAGACATCTCATGGTAGGCAATGGCCTTGTCGAGCCGACCCATTTCCTCATAGGCCTCGGCCAAGACACGGTATACCTCAGAGGCACTTTCAGATTGGGGATGGTTGCGGATGTAATCCACTCCTTTGTCAATGACGGGCTGGTAAGAGATTGGGTTAGCAGTAAGGACCTCAAAGAGATTGGTGCCAATCATGATGATGTTGGCTGCCGCTACGGAGGTCGCTCCGGCCGGACCCGAGGCGACAAGAGGGGCAGTGCCGTAAAGGAGATTTTTCTTAAGGAAGTCCTTTCCCAGGAGAACATATTTAACAGTTTGGAGACGGCGCTGACTGCGAGCTTTGCGCAATGAAGCGAGCCGATTGTACTCAGGGCTATCCAGTAGGAGTTCGGCTCTCCTTTTTTCGCTAGGGGATTTGGAGGAGCGCGCAATCTGCTCCAAGATCTTCTTTGCCTCCTCGTGTTGGCCCTCGATTTCCAGTGCAACGGCCGAGGCATCCTTGGCCGAATCGGCACCACGTTTCCCAGGGTATTTTTCTTCCAGCACCTTTGCCTGTGCCTCTATCTGTTCCTGATCTCTGAGAGTCAAGGCATAAAGGAGTCCGCTGAGGTCTTGCTCCTCAGCCTGTTCCGTAGTCTTGTGCAGCTCATCTGTTGCGACCGAAAGTCCTCTTTTCCTTTCCTCCTCTTCTTGTCGCATTCGATTTTTAAGCTCCTCAGGGCCGTCCCGGTCACGTGTGAGAGGATCGATAAAAGCGGCTATGTCGTAGTGGAACGCGGCTCGGCTAAGTTCGTTTTTTTCTATGGCTTCTTCGGCCTTCTCTATATGCTTTTCGACCAGGACCTGCTTTTTCCTCTTTTCCAGGGCCTCCACCTGCTTTTGTACTCTTTCATTCTCGGGGTCATCGGGGTAGCGCTTGAGGTGTTTGAGGTAGAGGGTCAATGCCTTCCTCTCCTCGATCGACATCTCCGTTGAACCTGCGTCGAGGAATTGGATCACGGTGGAGTCCACAGCAGCCCCGATATAAGATCCTGAGAGGATGCTGACCAGGTCCACAGAGCTGAGGAGACGGTTAAACATTGCGCCCCACCGGTTGGTTGCGCTCTTTCTTAGGAGTTCGTCTGCTTGGGTAAGGTCATCGTTGCGAAGCCTCGATTCAATGAGTGGCTTCTGTCGCGGCGATGGGGAGGAGGCGAGGGCTTCCTTTTGGGCTGTGAGGTAGCGGCCACGGTCTCGGATCGTGTTGTGAAAAAGATCCAAAACATGTTCCGTGAGCCCAGTGACCGACCCCCGCTCTTCTTGGAGTTCGGTATCTTTATCCGTAAAGAAGCGGACGTGATCCTTGAGGGCATCTTCTCTGTTGGTCAGGCTATCGATGAGGGCCTCGCGTGCACGTTTGTCCACATTATCAGGGAAGAATTCGGGATCGGGGGGGGGGCTATCGAAGGGGTCATAACTAGGAAGTGGATTGAGAATCTTATCCAGGACAAACCCCTTTTCTTGGGGTAAGGCCTTCTCAGGCCCCGGGGGAAGGAGCCCTAGGAGGAAAGAAATAACAAAAGCCGCCGCAATCGTTCGCCTCACCGATTGAGTCTCCTCATTTTTTCCATAAGTCCGCGCAGCCCCTCAATTTTTCCCTGGGCCTCTATCTTTTCCAAAATACCATCGACCTGTGCTACTTCCGTATAGAGCTTTAAGGCCGACTTTGCAAGTTGTTCGAAGGCCTCCAGGTCAAAGGACAAGCCCTCGGGATCCTTCTGGAATGCATACTCCTTTGCTAGAAGGGTATAGAAATCGCCAAAGTCCAAGAGATACCGATAGAGGTTTTTACTATCACGGTGCTTGGTGACTAGCTGGCTGTATCCCAGTATGACCAACTGGTTGCCGTCGTTCAGCCGGTAGCGATTGAGTTCAAAAAAGGCCACTTTAGCCCGATCTATCCTTTCCTCTTCTACCCGTGCGAGATGCTCGTAAGGTGTCCCTTGATAATTGCGGATAATCGCGTTCCAGGCCTCTACCTTTTCATCGAGCCCTTTGATGTAATCCAAGGGGTCTTGAGTGGGCAACGGCTTTTTCAGAATGCGTTGGAAAGATTCGAGCGCCTCAATGTTCTTGGCAGCCTCGGTTCCCAATTGACCGTTCGACTCGGCAGCTTTGCGATAGTAGGCAAGGGCTTGATCATATTCCCTGAGCCTCTCATAGGCCATGGCCTTGCTGAATTGGATGATGTCGGAAAGTTGATCGGGATTTTTCTTTTCATAGTCATCGAGGCGAACCAAGGTGGCTTTCAGGATATTGATTCCTGTGACATCCTTGGGAACAGGAAAACGATATAGATCTTCACGGGCGAGCCTTTGAAAATCTTTTACAATATCCAGCAGATCCCGGGCAGGCAGGTATCGGGGTTCGGGGACGGCCTTGGTGGCACACCCGGAACTTAAAAGAAGCCCGAGGGCTAAGGCCGTCAGCAGTGAGGAGTGGAAAGTAAAAAGTGGAAAGTAAAAAGTGAAAAGAGTAAACGGAGTCCCCGAAAATGGACTCTTACCTCTTACCTTTTTTCTTTTTAATTTTTCGCTCACTGTCTTTCGCCTTTAGGTGTCTCCGCCTCTCGGTCAAAGCTTATGGGCACGCTGGTCAAAGATCCTAGAAGAGGGGCCGGGTCCGAATGGTTATCCCCTTGGCAAAGGTCTCCCATCAGGGTACCCATGTTGCGCACGCGGAGATTCCCGACATGGTGAACACACTGGGCGTGGGCAGGGTAGTGCTGACGTACGATAGGGGAAGTCTCTACCTGATGGTGCGTGACTATCGCCCCGATGGTCAGGCCGTTTTTTTCGTCGAAATCGATTCGATTCAGACCAGCTATCCGTTTCATGCTGATGAGACGGGTCGGAAAATAGAGCTGGTGGCGAATCAGGATCATTAGAGCCACTCCTCCAGCAATGATTCGTGCCTCACCGGCAGATTGGCTTAAGAGCTTACACGCCTCTTCTAGAGAAGAAGGGAACTGAAAATCTGCCATAGATAGCCTAAACTCAGTCAGGCGGAAGCCGTGAGGCAACAGTCAAATAGGTCCACTCTCTCGCCTGTTACCGTTAACCTCTAGCCTTCTTCTGATCCTGTTTTAATGAGGGAATAAAACAAAAGCAGCTCTCCCTCTCTTCCGGCCGCGAAGTCGTGGGGAGTCCCCTTGGGAATGTGGCAGATGATTCCAGGTTCTAGGGCGATCCTTTGGCCGTTGATACGCAGCCGTCCGTGCCCTTTCAGCACATGGCAAACCACATCTTTGTCTCGGTGGTTGATCTGTTTTGAATCTGAGCCTTTTCTGGGCCTGAATGAGATCAGGCCGGTACTGAACCCTTTGCCTTCAACGCAACTCTTGTAGCGGATCTCTTTGCTGATCTCTTCCAACTCCTTGAGGGCCTCTCTGATCTTGATGATTTTCATGGCGTCAATTCAAAATGCAACGTGCAAATTTAAAAATGCAAAATAAAAGCGTGTGATGTTCAAAATTCAACGTTGAACCCAAATGTGATCTTGACTTTTACATTTTGCAATCTTTATTCCTTTATCGCCTCCAGGATCTCTCCAATTGCCTTTTCAGCTTCGTTTTTGGGCACACGGCAGGAGCCAACAACCTTGTGTCCACCGCCGCCGTGTTTTTCCATCAAAGCCCCTACATTAACTTTCGAGGTCGTGTTGAAAATGTTATAGCCTACGGAGATCGCGATCGTATCCGGTCTTTGACTGTCATTAGCCACCTTTAGAGAAATGTTCCCTGATGGAAAGAGGGTATACAGAAGGAAGCGGTTGCCTTCCGGCATATCTTGGATCCCACGCAAATCCATGAAGATAACGTTTCCTTTTAAAGTAGCGGAGTTGAGAAGGGTTTCTCTAAGTGTTTCTTGAGTATCTAAAACCTCTTGACAACGTCTCTTTACTTGCGGATCCCTAAGGACTTCATCCAAGGAAGCATCCCGGAGAAGGTTAATGAGATTTAGCCAGTAAGGCTCATCATCGGCCCTTTTGCCGTCGATGGTCATGGAGATTAAAACATACCCTCTTGGGTCAAGCACCTCATCGGGGGTGAGAAGTGCAGCGTCGATTTTGTCCGTTTCCTCTAACAGGATTCTGAACCGCTCAGAAGTTAAGATTTTAAGACCCTCTGCGGCTTTCAATCTGGATTCTGAATTCTGTCTGCTGAATACTGAGGTATAATACTCATAGACTACGCGGGCCGCACTGGGGGCAAGACGGAATCCGCCTTTGCCCGCTACCACTGTTGGGCTTCCCGAAACTCCGCAATGCCGGTCCCAGGAGTCAGTACTGGTGATGTGATGGTCAAACCAGAGGCTACAGTTTGGATGGTAGGGGAGATTGGCGATGATATCCCCCTCTCGAATCTCAACCAGGCCATCCTGCATAAATTTGGGTTCGACGAAGAGATAGGAGTCAATCTCTTCCATCGTGGTGGCGAGGGCACCACAGACCAACCCATCAAAATCTGCCCGTGTGACCAGTCTCATCCGCCGATAACCTCCTTGACCGGGGTTGGGCTGAGTCCTAGAGCAGTAGATACCCCCTCGTGGATTACCTTCCCTTGGTAGGTGTTGAGTCCCCGGGTCAGGGCTGACTGTTCCCTGAGGATATTGGCAAGACCTTTGTCCGCGATCTCCAATCCGTAAGACAGCGTTGCGTTCGTTAGGGCATAGGTGGAAGTGTAGGGAACGATTGCAGGCATATTGGAAACGCAGTAATGAACCACTTCTTCCTCCGTATAAATGGGGTGATGGTGCGTGGTGGGGCGGGAGGTATCAGTGCACCCTCCTTGGTCAATAGAGATATCGACGATGGCCGCTCCCGGTTTCATGAGCTTTACGAGGGAGCGGGAGAGCAGTTTAGGTGTTTTTGCTCCGGGAATAAGGACCGAGCCGATCACCAGATCCGCATCCACCACTTCCTCCTCGACGTTGGCCCGATTTGACATGAGCGTTGTCACATGACCTCCCAAGATATCATGGATGTAGCGCAGTTTGGAGGGGTTCACGTCCAGGACGCTCACGTAGGCGCCCATACCTGTGGCCACTTGACACGCCGTGGAACCGGCAGTACCCGCCCCCAAGACGACCACTTTTCCAGGACGCACTCCCGAAGCCCCGCCGAGAAGGATGCCTCTGCCACCGTTCTCAGCCTGGAGAGACCAGGCTCCCACTTGGATGGATAGGCGTCCGGCGATCTCGCTCATCGGCATTAGAAGGGGAAGGGAGCCATCCTCCAATTGAATTGTCTCATAGGCAATGGCGGTGACTTTTTTCTTGCAGAGGATTTGGGTGACCGCTTTGTTGGCGGCTAGGTGAAGATAAGCGAATAGAATGAGGCTGCTGCGCAGAAATTGGAATTCTGAGGGCTGTGGCTCCTTGACCTTCATCAAAAGATCGGCACGCTGCCAGATATGCTCTCCTGATTCTAACAACTGCGCTCCCGCTGCCTCATAGGCCCCGTCACGAATGGCGCTGCCCAGACCGGCGCCATTTTCTACCAGCACCTTATGACCATGAGAGACAAAGGCGGCAACTCCAGTGGGAGTAACGGCGACTCGGTTTTCCTCCTCTTTGATCTCTTTAGGAATACCGATAATCATTGGTTAAGTAAGTATTTTAACCCACATGGGGAGTCAACGCCATGCTCCCCAAGCGAGTAAGAGCCAGCCAAGAACAAAGGCAGCGCCTCCGATCGGGGTGATGGCCCCAAGCCAACGCAGCCCGGTCAAGCTGAGAAGATAGAGGCTGCCAGAGAAGATGACCGTGCCGGCTAAAAATAGCCATCCGGCTGCCATCACGCTTCCTCCCGGCCAGCGGGTTGAGGCCCAAGCAACCGCGAGTAAGGCAAGGGCATGGTATAAATGATAACGTACGCCGACTTCAAAGATAGCCAACATTTCCGGAGTGAGTCGGTTTTTTAATGCATGGGCGCCGAAGGCACCCATGGACACGGCTAGAAACGCCGAGACCGAGCCTAAGGAGAAGAAAAGTCGTTCCATGCTATGTCACCTTGTAGATTTTTCGGCTGCCACTCAGCCTCTATTGTTTCTGTTTCATCTCAGAAACTCTACAGCGGTTACTATAACTCATCTTTTGGACCTTTTCATCCGTCTTTGATATCGATTTTGTCCCTTGGCAAAGCGAAAAAGGTTGACAGCATTAATAGTTTGATGTGACAATCCTTACGCTTGGCAGGCGGCGTGTCTCGACGGAGGTATTATGGCACCTTTGGTGAGTGTGTGGGTGTGCCTAAAAATACCGTCAAGGCTTTTACAATCAAAAAGGGTCAAAGACTACGCGTTGCCGGGAGGACGGTAGTTGATTTTGTCGCCTTCAATCTCAACGACTTGAGGGAGAGATTTGACCAGGCGAGGACGAAGACAAACCAAGCCAAGATATTTATAAGCATAGGGGATCAGTTGATCTCCAAGTTGAACAATCCGAGGCTCACCATAATAGAAGATACCTTCAGTCTCCTTCCCCTCGGAATAGCCTCAATGTAACAAATTTAAATACGTTTGTATTAGTTGCCGTGAGCGCCTGTCAAAAGGTTTTGAGTTTTCGGATCGCATGCGTTACGGCTTGGCCGAACTCCTCTGTGGTTGCGCTGCCGCCGATGTCCGGTGTGCGAGCGATGTTCTGACTGATGGTGTGGTGTACGGCTTGCTCGATCAGGTGGGCGGCTGCCGTGGCTGGCGGGTCGGAGTGCCGTCGGCCCAGCCAATCAAGCAGCATCTGTGCGGAGACGATAATGGCGTACGGGTTGGCAATGTTGCGCCCGGCAATATCAGGCGCGGAGCCGTGTGTCGCCTGGGCCATCGCGTATCGGTCTCCGGCATTGAGTCCGGGGGCGAGACCCAGCCCGCCGACCAAACCCGCCGCAAGGTCACTCAGAATGTCGCCGAACATGTTTGTTACTACGATTGTGTCGAACCTTTGCGGCTTCATCGCCAGGGCCAGGGCGAAGCTGTCCACCTGATGCTCCTCGGTGTCGATACCTGGGTATTCGGCGGCAACCTCCCGGACGGTGTCCACGAATAGGCCGCAGGTAAGCTTGAAGACCGTCCGCTTGTGGATGATCGTTACCCGTGGCCGCTCGCCTACGGGGTGGGTTTGGCCGGTAGCCGCCCTGGTTTTCTCCCGGGTGCGGGCCAACTCGAAGGCAGCTCGGGCGATTCGTTCCGAGCCTTGTCGTGTGATCACTCGTGTTGATAGGGCCATGTCGGGCGTCGGCATAAACTCGCCGCTGCCTTTGTACATGTTGCGGTCCGGTTGCATGCCCTCGTTGTTCTCGCGTACTATCACCAGATCAACATCTTCGTGCAGGGCTTTGATACCTGGGAACGACCGGGCCGGCCGGATATTGGCATACAAGTCAAAGTGGCGGCGGATGATCGGGTGGGGATTGATCGCGTTGGGATCGTCGCTCGGATACGCGGAGTGGCCGAGCGGGCCGAGCACCCAGCCGTCCATCTGTGAGAGCCGCTCCAGCGTCCCCGGCGGCAGCGTGTGGGCGGATTCCTTATACGCGGCGGCGCCGATGGGTAGATCAAAAAACTTGAGATCCAGGCCAGGTGTGACCTGGCCCGCAGCGGCAAGCGCGGCTATGGCCTGGGGAACGATCTCCGGTCCGATGTCGTCGCCGAGTAGAACTCCGATTCGGTATGTTCCCATGCTTATAACTCAGCAGGTTTCAAAAAAGCGGCTTTTCTCAATTCGTTACGCTTGACAGGATTTCGGCCTTATGACCAAAACAGGGAACGCAGTTTTTTACGAAATTTTCGTCCCATTCTTTGTCTGAGTTCAAAGCGGACTTTGAGAATCATATTCCAGAAGAACCATGAAAGGGAGGAAGAAGTGCTGATCCAAGGATGATTGAACTCAAAGTCGGCTTTGAATTTTTTGATTTCCAGAGCCTTACCGAACTTTCTCTTAAAGATGGGTCTGGTGCTTAAGGCGTGGCAGGATTCGGCAAAGACGGTTATGGTCTCAATCGGCAAGAGATCTCTGGTTCGGGTAATTCTGTGCGCCAGATCTTCTTCGTCTTTCGCCCTGATTTCGATCACATTGCTGGAAAATTCATCGTCGGGAAGGGAACGGGAAAAGATCTCCCTTCTTAACCTCAATTCTAGCCCAGAATCTTCTTCATAACTCGCAAGCAGAAGAAAGGTTTTGTGCCTCGAAGTCTGCATAGATTTTTGACGCCAGTCCAAAGCTTTCTCCATCGCTTTGAGGGATGCCTCCGACAAAGTTTGAGAGTCCAGGCACCCGTAAGGCATGGGCAGAATAAGGGTCGAAATAACTATCTCCTCCTTAATATCAGGCCTGATTAAGCAATCAGGCTTTTGAAGTGACCAGATGATGCCAACAGATCCGCTTCACGGATCGTCATAGTTGGGGGCATCAATCAAATTATATCGGCCACGGGGTTTGGAACCCCGAGGTCGACCAAAGGGAAGAGCTACCGCTTCTCCCCTTTGGAAACCCCATCGGCTATGTGCCCGCGGCAAGCCGCGGGGTATGCTAAAAATCAATAACCTCGAGATTTGGCACTATAACTCATCTTTGGAGATTTTTCACCTAGCGCAAACGGGAGGGAAGAGCTTAGGTGGTTGGTAGAGTTGATTGGGGGGTTGGTTCAGGGGTGGGAAGCGCCGTTTGAATTCACCAGTTCTTGGCCTATGCTTCTCTATGGCATTACCAAATTCTCTCTGTCTGCAGGTCCACAGGCTGGTCTAAGGTATCGAACCACTCGAGTTCCCTTGCCGTGAGTTTTGTTTGGAAGACTTGTTTCCTTCTTTTCCGAAAGGAGAGTATGGCTTTTTGAGAGGAGCACCAACTGCGGCCTCCATCCCAGCCATACATTTTCACTTGTTGGTTGTGCACTCTAATTTCCTTGACCATGCGAGTCCACCTTTCTTAGAGTTTAAGATTTACGATGAATCCCGTACCGGTCTTTTGATAGAGCAAATAGTGTGCCTACTAAATAAATTAGTGTAAAAGCAGGGATATCCTACACTAATCGTTGCTTTGGCAGATGACGCGATTTGTCAAACCGGGATATTACGTAGAAAATTACGGGCAAAATTACCAGACGATTTTACCCACGTGGTAATTCTGCCCGATAGTATGCCGAATCAAACCGCACAAGAGGGGATTACGAAAAGGCTAGAATGCTTACTGCGTATGGATCTCTCTCATCTCTCATGGCCTCCAGTTTTTTTAAATCCACTTTGATAGGTAGAAGCCCTGGAACGATTGTGAGGGCTAGGTTTTAAAGGATTGCTGAAGGCGGGCGATTGAGGGGGTCACTCGATCCTGCAACGAATACAACGTTTCGGTCTGTTGTCTACTACGCGTCGGGCTCCTGCCTTTGAACACGGGCCCCATGTTATTGAGAAGACGATCGAGGGGGGGACAAATCGAAGCTGCGGTTGGAGAAACCCCCATCGATTAGACAGTCAACTGGTTAAAGTTAGAACGCTCTGTGTGGGATAGGGTCGAATTGGTTGTTTTGCCTCCCACTGCTCCTCAAACTCACTCGGTGGACAGTAGCCCAGAGCCGAGTGCAACCGCTTTTGGTTATACACCTCCTCCAGAAAATAGGGAATCCTCTCTTTCACGTCCTCTACAGTTCGATAGTCCCATACGT
>JAPUHZ010000422.1 GCA_027297485.1 Deltaproteobacteria bacterium | reverse complement strand
CCTATATAGCCTCCTAACGGAATGGGAAATCTAAACAATAACGCGAAGGCAAATGCCATGGGTAGACTAAATGCTATGGACAATGCTGCACATTTAGCAGCCGTTTTCATAATTCAATAAGAAGAGGTTTAACTATGAATCTCTTGTTCCGTGTAGTACGGTCTTACTTCTGTATAGCACATTTTGGATATTGCCCCACATGGCGGTTTTTACAATGATCACGGTAAGTTGTAAAGTCTAAAACACTCCTGGGTACGACAAAGGCTGAAAGCTACTTCCGTGTATTTCGCTTAGCCGCTTTAGAGATCCCTACCCTAAGTCGGGCTTCCTTGCCGGCCCGCAATGCGCCTGGCCACGGTGATGAATCCGGTGTGGGCGACCATACGGTGCTGCGGCCTCACGCTGAGTCCTTTGATATGCCAGAAGCGCATGAGGCTCTCCATGGTCTCGATGCAGGCGAATCCTCCATGTTCCCTCAGAGAATCCACCATGCTTTTCACCTGGAGGACCGTTGGAAGAAAGCTGAGCAGTATTCCTCCTGGGCGCAAGGTTCCCCAAGCCTGCTCGGTAAGCTGCCAGGGTTCGGGGAGATCCAAAATGATTCGATCCATATCGGTCTCTTCCAGATGCAGGGTGATATCTTCGACCTTGAGGGTCCAGTTTGTGACCGGTCCGTAATAATGGGCAACATTATCTCGCGCCATCTGGGAAAAATCATCGCGTATCTCGTAGGAGATGACATGCCCTTCTGACCCTACGGCCCGCAGCAAGGCTATCGTCAGGGCTCCTGGTCCGACTCCGGCCTCAATAACCTTGGCGCCGGGAAAGATATCGGCCCATATGAGAATTAAACCAATATCCTTAGGGTAAATGACCTGGGCCTTGCGCGGGAGATTGGGGACGAGTTGGGCTAGGGTTGGGCGGAGAACTAGAAAGGGTTCGTTCAGCGAGGAGTGTACGATGCTGCCCTCTTCCTGACCGATGACCTCTTCGATGGCGATCCTACCCCCGCGAATGGAGATTGTTTTGCCCCTCTTCAGTCTCCTCAGGTATTCCCTTTCTTTTCTGTCAAAGAAGATGACCGGCTCGCCTTCGCACAGCGGCCCCCTTGAGATCATTGACATCACCGCTCCTTTCAGCAGGAGATGAAGCGCAAGGTAAAAGAGTTGTTCCTGAAAGTCAATGTTGACTCCAAGTTGGCTTTTCCCAAGCAGGGATGATAGTTTTTTATTAAGCATGGCGGATTTAACCGAGAGACATCATCACGAGGAATGGCATACCCCGAAGGGGAGGGCGATCCGAGAAATCATTTTTGGGATGAACGATGGCCTGGTGACCACCGTTGGCTTTTTAGCCGGGGTTACCAGTTCGATCTCTGAGGGCCGTTTTATTCTTTTGGCCGGGATAGCAGAGATCGCGGCCGGAGCCATCTCCATGTCCATGGGAGCTTACCTGGCAACCAAGTCGCAGAGGGAGTTTTTCCACTCTGAGATCGAGCGGGAGAAGTGGGAGATCGAGAAGATGCCCGAGAAGGAGGCCCAAGAGGTTCGGGAAATTTACGGGGCCATGGGGTTTAACCGCTCGGAGCTGGATATGATCGTTAAACGGGTGACTTCCAATAAGGATCTTTTGCTCCGCTTTATGAAGCGGGAGGAACTCGGTCTCATAGACGAGCATCTCGATGAACCACTCCAGGTAGCCTTGATCATGGGTTGTTCTTTTCTTGTTGGTTCCTTGCCTCCCATCCTTCCCTATTTTTTCATGAATAGTCCTCACTCCGCTATCTGGGTGGCTATTTTGTTCTCCGTTTTTTTTCTCTTTTTCGCGGGGGTGGCCAAGACCCGGTTGACAAAGGTGAAACCTCTACGCTCGGGGTTGGAAACTATGGTTCTGGGAGTTTTTGCCTCCGGGTTGGGGTACGGCCTTGGGTGGTTAGCAGGGAAAATTATCTAACGGTATAGCGCCGGTACCCTTTTCTCTTGAGCTCCTCAACCAGATCCTTGACCTCCTGGGCCCGGTTGATGTCACCGACCAGGAGGGCATCCGGCGTATCGACAACAAAGGTCTCCTGCATCCCCAAGAGAACGACCAGACGATCAGGTGAGTAAACCAGGCAGTCTCTTGATTGGAGCCCCAACCACTTGCCCACTCCGACATTGCCTTTCCTGTCCCGTGGAAGCATTCGGTGTAGGGCGGCCCAGCTCCCCACATCGCTCCAACCAAAGCTTGCCTCCAGGGTTAAGACCTTGCCTTCTGATCCAGCCTTTTCTAACACTGCGTTGTCAATGGAAATACTGGGCATTTTTTTATATTCCCTTCGAAGAACAGCTTGGAGCTTGGGAGGCGCAGTCCCGAGCCCCATACCCCGCGCCTCTTCTTCGATTCTCTTAAGTCCTTGAGAGATAGAAGGGGTGAAACGACGCAGCGATGCCAACAGAGTGGAGGCCTTCCAAATAAAAATTCCGCTGTTCCATAGGGAGCCCAATTGCATTAAGCGGCCAGCTTTTTTTAAGGTGGGTTTCTCTTTGAAGCCCTTGACCTGATAAACAGAGACACCCCGAGGCCCCTTGATCTTTTTCCCCTTCAAGATATAGCCGTAGCCTGTCTCTGGATAGCCGGGTCGAATCCCAATGGTCACTAAGGCATCGTGCCCCTGCGCTAATTCCGCGGCGGCCTTGATCGTCCGACAAAAAGAGTTGAGATCAGAGATCCAGTGATCGGCTGGAAGGATGGTCATGATCGCCTCAGGATCCCTTGCCGCCAGCTCAATTGCGGCAAGGCCAATGCAGGGGGCAGTGTTGTTCCCTTGGGGCTCCACTAGAAAATTGGCTTTGGGCAAGATGAGAAGTTCTTTACGGATCGCGTTATAGTGCTCTGCAACTGTGACCACGAGCGTGTTCTCTCGACCAAAGAGCGGAAGGATCCGATTCAAAGTCTCCTGAATCAGGCTTTTCCCACTCAAGATCTTAAGGAGCTGTTTGGGTCGATGGGGTCGGCTCAAAGGCCAGAAGCGCGTCCCTCTGCCTCCTGCTATAATTACGGCATAAGCATGGGATTTCTTTCTTGGGGTTTTCATCCTATCGGCTCGGTTGGAAAGGTTTTTATATTATGAGAGGAGCGCGGTCGGATCAAGGGTCTCTTTCCCCGACTCACTCCTGGACTGTTCCCGCTGCTCAACGGGCGACTCGGCTCGACGCCTTTGTGCGCCGCTGTTTACCCCATCTCTCTCTGCGAGAGGCACAGAGGGCCATCGACGAGAAGGCCTTTTGGGTCAATGACCGACCTGGAAAAAAAGGGGACAGGCTTTTTAGCGGAGATGTTCTCACCTTTAGGGGCTCTCAACATTTGTTGGCGCCAGGTCCCTTACCTGGATGGGACCTCAAGGTGCCCATCCTCTACGAAGACAGGTCTGTTCTGGTTGTGGACAAGCCTGCGGGGATGGCCACTCATGGAGTTTCGGGAAGGGAGACAAATACGCTGGCCAATTTTTTGGTGGCCGTCCATCCATCCCTTGGCGCTGTGGGAAGGAGCCGATGGGAGCCAGGGCTGATCCACCGCCTGGACCAAGACACGTCGGGCATTGTTCTGGTGGCCAAGGAGCAGGACTCATTTGAAAATCTGCGCTCCCAGTTCCGCCGTGGTTTGATCAAAAAAAGGTATTGGGCGTTGGTTTGGGGGAGGACAAAAAGGGAAGGGGTGATAGTTTATCCTCTGATCCATGATTCCAGAGATCGGAGAAAGATGATAGCGGTCATGGAAAAGGGGAGCAAGAAGGATCAGGCAAGGAGATGGAAGGCATCGACTCGATTCCAGGTCCTGGGCTATTCTCAAGGGATTAGTCTTCTTGAGGTTGAGATGGAGACAGGTGTCACCCATCAGATCCGGGTCCATTTGGAAGCAATCGGACATCCCTTGATCGGAGACCCCCTTTACGGCAAGGATCAACCTGATCCTTTTGGTGTCGGACGGCAGCTCTTACATGCCTTCTATCTGGGATTTTGCCACCCGAAGAGCGGTCAAAATCTGGCCGTTCAGAGCCCTTTACCAGCAGATCTAAGGAATGTCTTGGACCGTTTGAGGATTGACATTAGCCTCTAAGCAGCCGTGCCCCTGATACCCTTCTCCTTGGCACATATGGCGCAGAGGTTGACATGACTTTGCGGCTCTTCGACAAGCCCCTCATCGAGATTATGGCAGATCCTTTTGCAGAACGCACAGATGAAGTAGATGCCATCGATGTTTTTGTTGATTTTTTCCCGGTTGAGCACACGACCCTTGAGCTTTTCGATTCGAATCCCCAGGAGGTCCTCGTAGGTCTTCTTGATTTTGAGCCTCCCCGCCTCATCGCTAGCCAGCCCCTGTTCCTCTTCGCGACTAGAGTCGTTGAGGAAGCTACGACTCTTTTGCTTGCTGGGACGTCCCCGGGGTCTCTTTTTAGTCCTTGGCATGTCTTTTTCCTTTACTTATTAATGAGTTCATAAGTATCTTGACAGGCTTGCGTTCCCTAAATACGGCTGGCCCTCGGGTCGGTCCCTTCCAAGCGCGGTCAAGGCTTCGACTGAGCTCAGCCGAACGTCTTGGCGTCTGCCTTGTAGACCAACCCCCCGTCCTCTCCAAGGGTGGCTATTCCCACCGCCCGGGCCAGAACGTAACCTTCACGTCCCTGTGCCCGCGCTCTCCAGGGCTCGCCCCTCGGTTGCCTGATGACACCTTACTAATGAACTCCTTAGTAGTTGGATGAGTCATCCCTTTCATAATGAATCGCCCAAGAGTTGTCAATATAGAGCAAATGGCCGTGAAGCGGTAAAACGTATTGGAAAAGGGATATAAATTGTATGACTGAAATCCCAAGGTAAAGGCCTTGACATGGATAAATAAAAAAAATATAAAGAAGCGCGTCAAAGACGAGGTAGATTTACTGCCAATATCAAATAGAAAGGAGGTGAAAAACCATGTTTAAGAAGCTATTTAGCCTTGTTTTATTGGCCCTTTTTACCCTTTCCGTAGCAGGTTGGCTCTCAGCTGCTGATATTAAAGGGAAAGTGACGGCGATTGAGCGGGAAGGCCGTTACATTACCGTTAAGAACCCTTGCAAAGAGGTGAAGATCCGAATTAGCGGTAGCAGTACTGATTTATCAGGGGTTGGCGATCGCTCAGAGATCACGGTTGGAGCCATGATCGAAGCAACCTATGATGAATCGGATGATCGTCTGACGGCCAGTGTAGTGAAGGTAAAAAAGTAGGCAGATCTTTCTAAGATCGAGAAAGGGGGCGGAAATAATAACCGCCCCTTTTTTTTCGGCGGCTGCAGTTTATTGATACAGCTGGTCAATATAACCGCTGTCGTCCAGCTCACGGACGTAATGGGTATCCCACATGGCCAACGGGTTGAAGTCAGCTATCTCGGGATTTCGCCTTAGCGCAAGCTGGAAGACATTCTCAATGGCTTCAGTCGAAGGGTAGGGTTTGCGTTCCAGAGATTGGGTCCAGTCGCTGTACAGAGTCTCTACCTCCTCGTCGTTGTCGAGTTTTAAGATCGGAGAGACGTGGCGTTTCAGGATGTCCAGGGTCTGGTTTTTCTTGGTGAGAAAGAAGTGGGTAGTATCGACCACGCCGCGAATTAAACGCCGGATCTCTTCCTCATGGTTTTTTACGAAGTCCATGGTTGTGGTTAGCGTCACCCCTCGGATCATGGGCATGGGGCGGACTCGAATAACGTGAGCCCCTGCACGTGCAGCCCGCATGTCATGAGGGGTTCCGACAAACGTTGCGCCAAATTCCCCGTTGAGAACCCGTTTCCACCTTTCCTCAGCAGGTCCGGGAGCGGGCACTAGTTCAACCTCCCCCTTGTCACTATCCAACCCCTCTTGGCGGAGAAAGAGCCAGACATTAAGCCCGGCGTGACCGGTGATCTTCTCTGTGGCCACCTTTTTCCCTTTCAGCTCTTTCACCGATTTGATCCCGTCAGCCACTACCATCCTGTTGTCAGTCCAGTTGTTTGCCGCCTGGGCCAGGTGAACAAAGTCTTCACCGTTTTTGGCCTTTCTGGCATAGAGGTTGTGGTGATTCCCGGAGATCAGGTCTACGCGCCCATTTTTAAGCGCCTCCACCGCCTTTTCCCGCATCGGCTGGGGGCTGGTATCCACCTCCAGCCCATTTTTTTCCCATATCCCGGATTTGTCGGCCACCACCCAGAAAGGGGCGTGGGAGTTGGAGCGATAGATAATCTTCAACTTTCTTTTTTCTTGAGATATTGTTTGCATCGCTAGATCATTCCTCCTTATAGATATGTCTGAGAGCTAGCATTTTCATCTTGTTCACGTCAAGAAGTTTTGTCCATGTGACGTTTTCACCCTCACAGCCGGACTCCCACTAAGGCGGTAATGATAGCGAGGAAAAACATAACGGGCGTTGTGACTCGGAGGCGTCGAGTTACAGTCTCCGTATCCTGTGGCGAGAGGATCTCCTCTCCCTCGTATCGTCTCACAAAGCGGTGTGCCACTGCCATAGACTGATAGGTGCTGAGGATAATGAGGACAAAGGACAAAATAAGCTTCAGTACGAGAGGCACGCCTAGTTCCTTGATAAATAGTTCCCGATAGGCGTCCTTCAGGACGGTGATCTGGAAGGCCCCCGAAATAACCAATAATCCAAGCGCGCCGTTTTGTAGAGGATTGTAGAGCTTTAGACCACGAGCGAGCAGCTTGACTCTCCCCTCGTGGTCCTGGATGACGGAGAGAGCAGGAAGTAGCAATAGCCAGAGACCAAGGACAGATCCCAGATATACTGTCAGGGCCATGAGGTGAAGCCAGGAATTCAGCATCAGAAGGGGGGAGATCACCCCCAGCCAAAAGGCGTCCGTTTTCCGGCTGGCCTCCCAGGGGCATCGTAGGATTCGCTGATGCCTCGGAGTTGAGTTTTGATTTTCTCTAACTCTTGCTCTTGGTGCTTCTGAAAGTCTCTTAACTCTTTCTCGCGGTTTTCTCTAAACTCTCTCAGCTCTTTCTCTCTTTTCACTTGAACCTCGACCAGATTTTCTTCCCACCTTTCGTAAAACTCCTTCAAGGCAGTGCGAATTTGAAAATTGAGGTTGTCCTTCACGACAGTGGATTTTTGACAATGGGGACAGAAAAGTACATTGCCGATCATGAAGTATCTTACAGGTGCTGTATAGGTTTCGTTGCACTTGAAGCAGCGGACGGGAATCTCCCATTCCTCATATTCGGGCGGCGTTAAAAAGGGGGGAGAGGGATCCTCCCCATCCGTGGGTAGAGTGGGTTGTTTAGTCTCAGGGATAGGCTCGGGTGAGGTCGTAAGGGCTTGTGTGGTTGAAGCCGTCGGAGGGGTCTTGGTTTGTTGATCTGTAGACGCCTCCTTAGATGGGGTAGGCGCTTTTGGTTTTTCCGCTCCCTTACGGAAACGAGACTCGAAGGTCTCTCCAAAATCGACGTCTTGGTGTATGGTGCGGGCGCGGGCGATTAAGGCATCTTCCACTTCGATGTTGTTGGGATCGGTCACACAGCAGTCCACAGGGCAGACAGCGGCGCAGGCCTCATAGTCGTGAAAGCCCACACACTCTGTGCAGAGCAAGGGATCAATGACATAGATATCTTCTTCCTGGGAGATGGCGTTATTAGGGCACTCCGGCTCACAGGCGCCGCAGTTGATGCACTCACTGGTAATCATCGTTGTCATACTTCTAATTCCTCCTGATTTCTTTTGGTAAGGTTCGAAGTACTAATTAGCCATTTTAAACAGAATCAAGGAGGCTTGTAAACACCCGGCATTGAACCGTGCAAAATGTAACCCTAAGAGGGGGCTTGACAGGCCCTTCTCATGCACCTATGCTTTAGCGCGCAACAATTTCTCTCTTCTGTTTCCGGATTCAATCTGCCCGATGGAAAGCCACGAAAATAAGACAAAGCTCTTTTCGCTGGGCCGCCCTATCACTGTTATCTCCAATCGTGCCCCCTATCAGTTGAAAAAGCAATTTGGACAGATTTATTACGAGAAAAACGTCGGGGGTCTGGTTTCCGTTCTGGATGAGATTATGTGCCAGTCCGGAGGCTCCTGGATCGCTTGGGGAGAAAAGGGCGATATCCCAGAGCAGGTTGGTGTTCCCCCGGATAGCCCGCGATATTCACTGCGTCTCATTCGACTCACGGATCTGGAGGTCCGCAATTACTACCAAGGGTTTTCCAATCGGATTCTCTGGCCTCTTTCGCACTATTTCTTGGATCGGTGCCATTTTAGGAGCGAATACTGGGATGCGTATCAGGCGGTGAACGAGAAGTTCGCAAAAAAATTCACAGAAGGTTCTAAAGATCAACACTTCGTCTGGATTAACGACTTTCACCTTACCCTCTTGCCCAGTCTCCTGAGAAAGGGGTCTCGGAGTCTCTCCATAGGCTTTTTTTGGCATGTTCCCTTTCCCGCCTCTCCGGTCTTTCGGGTCCTTCCCTGGCGCGAGGAGATTCTGCGCGGTCTTTTGGGAAGTGACCTGATCGGTTTTCACCTGCCTCTCCATGCCGAGCATTTTCTGCGATGCGTGGAAGATGTGCTGAAGCTCCCTGTGGATCGAAAAAACAGATCTATCCAATACGACGGCAGAGTAGTCCGGCTAGGAGTCTTTCCCGTAGGAGTCGATTTTTCAAAGTGGAACGACTTGGCCTTAAGTGATCCGATTACAGAGAGGGCCCGCCAGATACGCAAGGAAGTGGGGGTGGAACATATCATCCTGGGTGTCGATCGACTCGACTATACGAAGGGAATCCGCGAGAGGCTCTTTGCCTATGAACGCTTTTTGGAGAAATATCCTGAGTTCCACAAACATGTCTGCATGATACAGATTGCCGTCCCGTCGCGAACCCGAGTTGATGAATACAGGAGCTTGAGGCGGGAGATCGATGAGGCGATAGGGCGCATTACCGGCCGCTTCAGCACCAGAAGGTGGATTCCTCTGCGTTATCTCTATCAATCCTTCCCTATGGAGGATGTTGCGGCTTACTACTTGGCCTCTGATGTGGCATTGATTACCCCCCTTAGAGATGGGATGAATCTGGTTGCCAAGGAATACGTTGCCTCCAGGGTAGAGGATGGCGGCAGCCTGATCCTCAGTGAATTTACCGGGGCAGCGGCGACTCTAACCGACTCGATCCTTGTGAACCCCTACAACATCGAGGGGCTGGCCGATGCTATCCGCCTCTCGCTTTCCATGCCCGAGACAGAGAAGCGGAGTCGAATGCGACAACTCCGTCGGACGGTCATGGAGAAGGATATTTACTGGTGGTGCGCGAGCTTTTTAAAGAGCCTTGCCGCACAGGAGAATATAAGCGGCTGATCGGCTTGCAAGATATTAGAAATGGGGATAGGATCACTTCCGCAAATCCATTCAGTTGCGACTGGTCCGAGCAATAGAGCGCTTGGTCCGGACGAGGGTTATCCTTTGAGTCTGGAGAAAGGAGACATGTATGCCAAACGGACAATGGCCCGGGGAGGCCGGGGAGGCTATTGAGAGGGTTCTACGCAAACTCCGGGGACTCAGGCCTGGCGGTATTGGCTCCATCATAGCTATCCTGGCCGTTTTCATTCTTCTGTGGTCAAGCTGGTACACGGTGCAGCCGGAGGAAACGGCGGTTATCCAGCGCTTCGGTCGTGTCGTGCGAACGGCAAGTCCGGGCCTTCACTTCAAGATCCCGTTCGGTGTCGAGACGGCTCGTCGTATTCCCACAGCCCGAGTCCTTAAGGAAGAGTTTGGCTTTCGGACCTTAGCTGCCGCAAGGCGGACACGGTTTGCGCGCGGTGACTTTTCCAACGAGTCTCTTATGCTCACCGGGGATCTCAATGTTATTGACGTTCAGTGGATTGTCCAGTACCGCATTGCGGACCCGGCGCGCTACCTCTTTGAGCTTCGGGAACCGCGCGATGCCTTCCGAGACATTGCAGAGGCGGTTATGCGGAGAGTGGTTGGCAACAGGCTGGGGAGCGACGTCCTGACAGTAGGCCGGGTCGGTGTAGCCAGCGAGGTAAAAGTGGAGATGCAAAAGATACTGTCCGATTACAAGACGGGGATAAAACTTGTCACAGTGGAGCTTCAGGACGTGACTCCGCCGGACCCGGTCAAACCCGCCTTCAATGAGGTCAACGAGTCGAGGCAGGACTTGGAGCGCATGGTCAACCAGGCTCAAGAGCAGGCGAACAAGATAATCCCTAAGGCCAGAGGCGAGGCGAAACAAACTGTTTCCGAGGCTCAAGGTTACGCCACGGAGCGGGTCAATCGGGCTCAGGGAGAGGCCACGCGCTTCCGAGCCATACTGACGGAGTATCAGCGGGCGCCGGAGGTTACCCGACGCCGTCTCTACCTAGAGGCCATGAGCGAGATCCTGCCAAATGCAAAGGGCCTTTACATTGTGGACAGCGACCAGAAGGCGTTAGTCCCCTGGCTCTCGCTAGATACGGGCGCAAGCCGGATGCCACTAAAGGAGGGAAGAAAACCATGACAATGGCAATAAAATACACGCTAGGAATACTGGCAGTAGTGATTTTGCTTGTTGTATCCGGCTCCTTTTACACCCTGGAAGAGGGGCAGCAGGCGGTCATCGTGCAGTTCGGCCGGCCCGTAGGGGATTCGATTAAAGAGGCAGGCTTGCATTTCAAGCTCCCCTTTGTCCAGACCGTCCGGCAATTCGAGAAGCGCCTCCTCATCTGGGATGGCGACCCCAACGAGATCCCCACGGCCGGGCGTGAGTTTATCAAGGTAGATGCTACCGCCCGATGGCGTATTGTAGATCCACGGAGGTTTCTGGAGAATGTAGCGTCGGAGCGCGGGGCCCAGTCCCGTCTGGATGACATCATTGACTCCGTCATACGAGACGCTGTCTCTTCCAATCCTCTGGTTGAGTTGGTTCGGAGTTCCTCTTGGGAAGCCCCCCAGGCTGAGGTTCTCAAAGAGGCCCCCAAGGAAGTGGTGGAAGAGCTCAAGAAGAAGATCGCCCTTGGACGTGAGGAGATTACCCGTGCCATCCTTGTCGAGGTGCAAAAGATCACCCCGCAGTACGGGATTGAGGTGGTGGATGTCCGTATCAAGCGCCTCGACTACGTGGAGAGCGTCAGGCAAAAAGTTTACACCCGTATGATCTCCGAGCGGAAGCGAATTGCGGCCAAATTTCGGTCTGAAGGGGAGGGACGGAGCGCTGAGATCTTGGGCACTATGGAAAAGGAGCTCCGCCAGATCCGCTCTGTCGCCTATCGTAAGGTGCAAGAGATCCGAGGTAAGGCGGACGCTAAAGCGACCAGTATCTACGGCAAGGCTTATGGCCTGGACCCTGAGTTCTACGCCTTCTCCCGGACGCTCGAGGCCTTTAAGGAGGGTCAAAACAAGGACTCCGTCTTGGTCCTCACGACAGACAGCGACTACTACCGCTACCTGAAGTCGGCAGCTCCGCCGAGCCGCAAGCCCCGTAAGTGAACCCGGAGCCTTCCAGGAAAAGGGCTCAACTTCCCACCTATCTTTACGGGGCTTCCGTACGCCTCCCGCGTTTTTTCAAGCGTGCAAAGAGACTCTTCCTGTTTCTTGACTTTGACGGGACACTGGTCGAGATTGCCTCGACTCCGTCACAGGCGATCCCCCGCCCGGAAACTCTCGCGTGCTTGGAGACACTGGCCAAAACTCCCGGCATCTCCGTGGCAATTGTGAGTGGTAGACCAGTAGAGAATCTCCAGAATCTCATTGGCTCAAGAAGGCTCTTCTATGTCGGCACTCATGGTGTGGTTATCCTCACTCCGCGAGGGAAGAGGCGGGTCGATCCCCTGGGCCGGAAGGTCATTGCCGCGATTGCTTCCTTGAAAGCAGGGCTTTCACCCTCTCTGAAAAAGACGCCAGGGATCTTCCTGGAAAATAAGGACTTCTCTTTTGCTCTCCACTTCCGGCTGGCCAAAAGAGAGCTCGCGCGGAGGGCAGTCGAGGAATTTAACCGAGCCGTTAACGTGTGCCAAGAGGAAGGCTTTCCGCTGGAGATTCTGCGAGGGAAAGAGATGGTCGAAGCCAAACCAGCCGGAGTCCATAAAGGGAAGGCGGTGACTACCCTGTTGGACCGTTACGGCAAAGGGGCCCTGCCGATCTACATCGGAGACGACGTGACCGATGAGGATGCCTTCCAGTCGCTCGGGGCAAGGGGCATCTCTATTCTGGTAGCAGAAAACCCGAGACCCACAGCGGCGTCTTTCTACCTTCGTAACCCTGCCCAAGTAAGAGAATTTTTGAAGGCCCTGATCGATCTCAAGTCAGGACAATAAGGCGATTCGATAATTTAAAGGCATGAAGAGCTTGCCGGACTTACGAATAGACGCCCTGGCGATCTTTCAGGCTGGTCTAAAAGCTGCTGAGCCGATCAGTGCCATCAAACGGCATCTCAAGCTTCAGGATGGCGTGTTAAAAATCGCAGGGCGGACATATGATCTGTCAGCCTACGATGGAGTCTACGTTGTCGGGGCTGGAAAAGCGGGCGGGAGAATGGCTCAAGGGGTCGAGGAGCTTCTCGGCGATCGGTTGAACGCTGGTGTCGTGAACGTAAAGTACAGTCATGCACTCCCGTTGGATGTCGTTAAAATCAACGAGGCGGGACATCCGCTGCCGGATGATGCGGGTTTGCGGGGAACCAAAGAGATCATTGAATTGCTAAGGCGAACCGGCGAAAAAGATCTTGTATTCTGCCTGATTTCTGGAGGCGGGTCCGCCCTCTTGCCCTGCCCGGCTGAAGGGTTGACTTTGCAAGACAAGCGGGAGGTGACGAGGGTCCTTTTGGAATGCGGCGCAACGGTTCACGAAATTAACGCGATCAGAAAACATATTTCTCAGGTAAAGGGGGGTAGACTGGCTCGACTGGCATATCCGTCAACGCTAATCTCACTGATTCTCTCCGATGTCATTGGTGATAATCTGGATAGCATTGCCTCCGGTCCGACGGCCGTTGACAGGAGCACTTTCAGTGATTGCTTGCGCATCCTCGGGAGATACGGTATCCAGCGTAAGATCCCCTCAGCCGTGAGGATTGTTTTGGAGAAAGGCGCAAGGGGAGAAATCGAGGAAACGCCAAAGGCCCATGACCCCGTTCTCCAGCGAGTCCAGAACGTGATTGTCGGGAGCAATATTCTAGCTGTCAAAGCAGCAAAGCAAAGGGCCGACGAATTGGGTTATCATAGCCTGATCCTCTCCAGCTTCATTGAGGGAGAAACCAGAGAGGCGGCCAGAGTTCACGCCGCCCTTGCCAAAGAGATTCTCAGCACGGGCCATCCGGTTCAGAAGCCGGCTTGCATCATTTCTGGCGGTGAAACCACGGTCACCGTCCGGGGCCAAGGGTTAGGTGGGCGCAATCAAGAGTTTGCACTGGCAGCAGCGATGGCTATTAATGGGTTAGAGGCAGTGGTTATTTTGAGTGGAGGCACCGATGGGACGGATGGCCCGACCGATGCCGCCGGCGCCATTGCCGATGGAGCGACGGTGCGGCAAGCCGG
This sequence comes from Deltaproteobacteria bacterium, assembly GCA_027297485.1. The sequence goes on along the minus strand of JAPUHZ010000422.1, from coordinate 5,795 downwards.
GGAGAGGGGATTGGAGGCAGAACACTACCTCCGAGAAAATGATTCCTATCACTTTTTTAACCCCCTTGGCGATTTGCTCATTACCGGCCCCACCTTCACCAACGTGATGGATCTCAGGGTGGTGTTGGTAGGATGAAAAGAAGGGATTAGAAAAAGAGAGAAATGCGGTTATGGTAATAAAGAAATATCCGTCGGCGCTCAGAGAAAATGTTCACATGTGGGTCAACAAAATAAAGAGCGTGGATATCCTGGTGGGCATCCCCACTTTTAACAATGAGAATTCTATAAGCTTCGTTGTCGAGCAGGCCGGCAAGGGACTGGCGCACTATTTTCCTAATCAGAAATCGGCAGTCTTTATCTCTGACGGGGGATCTTTGGATGATACTCGCGAACATGCCTACCAATCTCCCAGCCCGGAGAAAGTTCAGAAGCGTGTCACTATATACCGGGGGATGCCGGGCAAGGGCACTTCTTTCCGTGCGATATTTGAGGTGGCTACTCTCTTGAAGGTCAAGGCTGTGGCTGTGGTGGACTCCGATTTGCGCAGCATCACACCGGAGTGGATAAAACTCCTGCTGGAGCCAATCCTGGATCGAACTGCAGGATTCGTTGTCCCGTTTTACCGCAGACACAAATTTGACGGCACGATAACCAATCATATCGTTTACCCTATGACACGGGCTTTGTATGGGATGGACGTACGTCAGCCCATCGGTGGTGACTTTGGATTTTCAGCGGAGCTGGCGGCCTTTTACATGGGAGAAGATGTCTGGGATACGGATACGGCCAGATTCGGAATCGATATCTGGATGACCACTTGCGCCATCAACAAGGGGCACAAAGTAGCTCAGACCTATCTGGGGGTAAAGGTCCATGGCGCCAAAGACCCCGCTTCTGACCTGGGCCCTATGTTCCAACAAGTTGTCAGCACGCTCTTTTACCTCATGGGCAAATTCGAACGGAACTGGCGCCGGGATAACCCGCTTCAGGTTGTTCCCATCAACAACAAAAAAGAGCAGGAGACTGAATTGGAACCCGTGCCTGTGAGTTTGGACAAGTTAAAAACCGAGTTCGTAGAGGGATTTAATCACTTTCGGCCTATGTACGAACGGATCCTCGATTCAGAAAATATGACAAGGCTAAAAAGCATACACAAAAACTGGGAATCCCGCCAGGAATCCGACCAAGGGGAAGAATTTGATGCGGACTTGTGGAGTATGATCCTCTATGATTTTGCCTGCGTATATCAGCTGTGGGAAAGGAACAGGAGGCGATTGGTGGATATCATTACCCCCCTTTACTTTGGCCGGACAAAAAGTTATTGCCGGCAAGTCCTAAACATGAGCGATGATGAGGCAGAGTCTGTTGTGCAAGATCAGGCAAAAGTATTCGCAAAAAATAAGCCATATCTCCTTGAGAGATTTTCCTTTTGGGAAAAAGAAGGGTGGGCGACTTCTGGGGCGGATTGAGGCAAATATGGAAGGTCTGAGTAAAAAAACAGTTGAAAAAGGATACTTCAAAGGGTTCCGATCACTGCCTATGAATGTCCTCGTCGCAATATCCGTTCTTGTTGTTGTCTTATTTCCCTGCCGCCTTTTTGCCGGACAGACCGAAATCCGCTTCGTCACCTGGAAACCCCAGATCCCCCAGGTCTGGGACCAGGCGATTGCCGATTTTGAAGCAGAGAACCCCGGGATCAAAATTGTCCGAGAGGTTGGCCCCCATTCCACAACGGAATTTCATGATCTGGTCACTCAGAAGCTTAAAAATCGCGATCCGGAGATGGATGTCTTTTTTATGGATGTTATCTGGCCGGCGGAATTTGCCGCCGCAGGCTGGGCCCTCCCATTAAATCGGTTTTTCCCTGCTGCGGAGCAGAAGAAATTCCTCGTGGCCCCTATACTTGCCAATACCTATCGAGGGCGGATCTATGGGGTGCCTCTCTTTATCGATGCCGGGATGCTTTACTACCGTAAGGACCTTTTGCGGAAATACGGTTTTTCTCCTCCAAGTACTTGGCCGGAGCTTGTGCGCCAGGCCAAAACCATTCTGGCTAAGGAGAAAGATCCGCATCTCACGGGTTTCTCCGGCCAGTTTAAACAGTACGAGGGTCTCATCTGCGACATGATGGAGTATATCCTGAGCAATGGCGGATCCCTGTGGGACGAGAAAAGACTGAGAAGCACGCTCCACCTGCCAAAGGCCAAGGAGGCCGTTCGGTTTGTGCGCGATCAAATCATCCGCGGGATCTCTCATCGGGGAGTCCTGGCCTACCAGGAGCCGGAGTCCTTAGCCCTGTTCACGCAGGGAAAGGCAATCTTCCACCGCAACTGGCCTTATGCTTGGGAAATCGCCAATGACCCTGAGAGGTCCAAGGTGCCGGGTAAAGTCGGCATGGTGCCTCTACCCGCTTTTCCTGGAGGGAAGAGCGTAGCCACTCTGGGGGGATGGCAGTTGGCGATCAGCCGGTTTTCCAGAAAGCCGGAGCTGGCATGGAAATTTGTCGCTTTTATGAGCGGTAGAGAAATCCAAAAGCGGATTACGCTCTTCACGGGGCGGGCGCCGGCCCGAAAGGAACTCTACCGTGATCCTGATATCCTCAAGAAATATCCCCAATTTCGTTCTCAGTTGGAAACGTTCGTGCGCGCTGTCCCGCGGCCCCGCACTGCGGTTTATACCCCTATGTCCAATATCATGCAGCGCTTTTTCAGCTCGGCCATAGCCGTCCGGGACTCTGACATCGACGAATTAGCGCGCTTGGCCTCGAGGGATATCGACCGGGTCCTGGATCTGTTAAGAGAGAGAATCGTGCCATGAGGGGATCCCAGCGTCTTGCGCTTCAGCTCCTGCTCCCAAGTTTCTTTTTCATCCTGCTTTTTACTCTCTACCCGATTATCGAATCCTTTCGCTTGAGCTTCTATCGTCTGATCCTGACGCTCCCCTGGCTGGGGCAAAAATTTGTCGGTTGGGAAAACTACCGCAACCTTTTAACAGATCCCGTCGCCCTGAAATCCCTCGCCACTACGCTGATCTTCGTAGGCGTAACGACCCCTTTGGAGATCCTTCGGGGTCTCGGCATGGCGCTGGTCTTGAATGAGTCGCTTCGGGGCCGCGGGCTCCTTCGAGCCGTCGTTCTCATCCCTTGGGCGATTCCCACGGTCGTCTCTGCCCAGATGTGGCGCTTTATCTTCAATGACCGCTACGGCCTTTTTAATTTTATGTTCTTTGGAAATCAGACACAGTTTTACCTCGCCCCCCTGGCCGAGCCGCAGCTCGCGCTGATCGCGGTCATGGTGGCGGAGGTCTGGAAGACAACGTCTTTTGCGTCTCTCATCATCCTGGCTGGGCTGCAAACCATTCCGGATGAACTCTATGAGGCAGCGAGCATCGACGGGGCCACAACGTGGCAGAAGTTCCGCCATATCACCTTACCTATGGTGAAGCCGGCCCTTCTCCTAGCCCTTCTCTTTAGGACTATCGATGCTTTACGAGTATTTGACCTGGTCTTTGTCATGACCCAGGGAGGGCCCGCGGACTCCACTAATGTCCTTCAGTTTTACGGCTACAAAAAGAGCTTTGCCGAGGGGATGATCGGTTACGGCTCCGCGATCTCGGTCGCAGTCTTTTCTCTCTCCCTCCTGCTTTCTTTTCTTTATATCCGTTGGGTCGGTGCGCGCATCCTAGAGAGGAGAGAGAGACGATGAAGAGGGTTTTGCTTCCCCTTTGGGTTCTCCTCATAGGGGGCTTGAGCCTACTCCCGTTTCTCTGGTTTGTGCTTACCTCATGGAAAAGCCCTACCCAGATCACGGCGATACCGCCTCAAATCATCCCCACGTTCCATTGGGGTTTTTATCGCTCGGCCCTGGAGGACTATGGGCTTCTCGGATACATGGGGAACAGTGCCATTGTGGCTGGCACCACTACCCTCATCAGCATTGCTATTGGCTCCTTGGCAGCCTATGCCCTGGCGCGGTTCAACCTTTCCTGGACGAGATATTACCTCATGCTTCTCCTGGCCATCTCCATGTTCCCCCAGATTGCCATTGCCGGTCCAGTCTGGAGAATCTTGAATCATCTCGGCTGGCTGAACACCTATCAGGGGATAATCGCCGCCTACATTGCCCTCTCTCTGCCTCTGGCCATATGGATCCTCACGACCTTTTTCAAGGAACTCCCCTATGAGATTGAGGAGGCTGCCTTGGTCGATGGGTGCACTCGCCTGCAAGCCTTACGGAAGGTGGTGCTTCCGTTGGCCGCGCCCGGGCTCTTCACCGCCGCCATCTTGGTTTTTATCCACGCGTGGAACGAGTTTTTCTTTGCTTTGCTGATTCTTACCAACCCGAAGCTTCAGACCCTACCTGTGGGCATCGCCCTCTTTCCCGGGGAGTACACGATGCCCTGGGGAGAGATTGCGGCTGCCTCCACTATCGCCACGCTTCCCTTGATCGTCCTCACCCTCCTCTGCCAGCGGCGAATTGTGCGGGGCTTGTCAGCAGGGGCCGTCAAGGGATAAGAGAAAGGCAATAGGTTTTCGAAAAAAGCTGAATTCAGGGGGTTAGCTATTACTGGATTGGCAGTCAGAGAACTTTCCAAGTCGTTCGGCCGGGATGTGATCCTCGACCATATTTCATTCGACGTGGCCAATGGAGAGTTTTGTGTCCTTTTGGGCCCATCGGGCTGCGGAAAAAGCACATTGCTCAGGCTAATTGCCGGATTAGAAGAGACCTCGTCTGGAAGCATTTCCCTGGCTTCCAGACAGATTGACGGGTTGCCTCCGCGCGACCGCGATATCGCCTTTGTCTTCCAGAGTTATGCCCTCTATCCCCACATGAACGTCTTCGAGAATCTCGCTTTTTCTTTGCGTCTCCGGCGTCTCCCTAAAGAGGAGATCAGTCGAAAGGTTCGGGAGGCAGCCCGCCTCCTGGAGATCGAGGAATTATTAGAGCGTAAACCTCAAGAACTCAGTGGCGGCCAAAGGCAAAGAGTGGCGCTGGGCCGGGCCATCGTGCGCCAACCGAAAATCTTTCTCTTCGATGAACCCCTCTCCAACCTCGATGCCTCCCTCAGGGGTAGCATGCGCGTCGAGTTGGCTCGCCTTCACCAGAGACTCCGTGCCACGATTCTATATGTCACCCACGATCAGGCAGAGGCCATGACCTTGGGAGACAAGATCATCGTTCTCAACCAGGGAAGGATCCAACAGATTGCCCCCCCTTCGACTATCTACCACAAACCCGTCAACACCTTCGTGGCTCGTTTTGTCGGTAGCCCTCCGATGAACTTGATTGAGGGAATATTGGAGGACAGGGGACTCCTAAAGATTGGGAGCCGATCTATTAATTTTTCCAAGCAAATCCAAGAAGATAACCGTCCTTCTAAAGGAGAACCTTTAACTTTAGGAATCCGACCTGAGGACCTACTGCTTACCGATCCTGAAAAATCCTTGATCAGCGGAGTAGTCGAGCTAGTCGAAGATTTGGGTTCGGATCAATTTCTCCATCTCCGAAGCGAGAATATCCGCTTGATCGCCCGCATCCCGACCGATGTGCTCGTCCAAAGCGGCGAGGAAGTCCATCTCACAGCCAAACCTGAGCGGCTTCATCTCTTTTACAGGGAAGACCGCCTGAATTGATCGTCTGAGCGGGGCCTCCGCCGCTCGAATTTTTGCTTTACAATTCCCATAGGAATCAGTAAATCTCACCGTAAGCATTAGGGATTAACACTTGCGCTAGAAGGTTGCTGAGATGAAACGGGAAGAGATCGTTGTGGTGGTGCTACGCTTATTTGCTGTCGCA
>JAPUHZ010000421.1 GCA_027297485.1 Deltaproteobacteria bacterium | reverse complement strand
GTGACCCTGGTGACCAGCACCTTGTCGCTATTGATTTGGGCTCCTCCGGACTATCGTTGATTTTGAACGAAATGCGCGCTCGCCGCAGGCGAGTACCCGACTCGCAATCCGGTTAGCTTTCGAAACAGCCGGCATCGAATTCATCGATGCTAACGGCGGCGGGGCAGGGGTCCGGTTTAAGGAGCCGCTGTGAGCTCGCCTATTTGCCCTGCAGCCTCAACAGCAATGCGAGAGCGTGCTTCCGCTGATTGTAGAGCCGGTCTTCATACCGCCAGAAGCTCGCAAGGCCTTCCATCGCGCTTATATTGAGGAGCTCCATCACATGTCGATGATAGTCGCGCGAGAAGCCATGGGCTCCATGAAGGGCGTCCAGGTATGGCAGTGCAAAGTCGTTGACCCAATCTATGAAACTCGGCCAATCGGCGTTTTTCACGGCAGCTTCGGGCAAGTTTAGTGACCGCCGAAAACGAGCAAACTCTGTCGGGTGTTCGACCGCCAACTTCCATAGCTTTTGGAACTTCGGCGGTAGATGAAAGACGGCCAGGACAAGGCTGTCGTCACCCCCAGAACTTAGATCCAGCAAACGGCGGATGTATTCTTGAATATCTGAATGAGAGTCCGGTTCCGCATAGGCATGCGGATCGCCAATTATATGTTTCAAAATAGTGCCTTCGCCATCCTGCAAAGCAGACTTTTGGGTAAGCTTTGGCTCCTCCTCATCAACATGCTCCTCTCCCGCGGCAGGGGAGAACTTGGCATATCCCGCAATCATCGTCTGCCGGTGATAGGCCTGTTCGGCCCGGGCATATCGCGTCAGCTTCCAGTCGATGACCGCGAGCTCATGGACCAATCTAGCTTGCGTCGGTCCGCCAGGCTGCCATTCCTCAATGTACTCCGCCAGTAACCTGTCAAATGCCTCCGGGTTTTCTCCCGGCACCACGACGGTGTTTGCCGCAAGGCCGTGCTTCGTGCTGTTCCACCGGGATCTCGAATAGCCAGATCCGGCCCGTTTCCTTTGCCTGACGACTTTCTCTGTGTTCGACACGGGGATCTCCTCCTCACGCAAACAAACTGTCCGCTGGATGGTCGGTCCCAACCTTGGATTCCACATATTACACAATTGCAGCATCTGGCCAGACAACACCAACAGAACATTCCCGAGCCAGTGATATGGCTCTCACAGAAAGAATTAGATGTGATTCTGCAGAACGGTTCTCTCGCAAAAGTATAGAAAATATTAGCAAATACAATCCACAATAATATGCCGAATCCACCGCTATTCTATTGAACTAGATTGCTTGTTTCGGATGCCTGGGCAGGGGTTGTTCAACAGCAAGCTAAGCTCAAGCTGAAGGAAAACTGTAAGATATTAATAGCGGCGGAACTCACCCGGCGGTGCCCAGCGTCCGTCATGATTCATGCAACATGCTCTCTTGGTTGGATTGCTTGAATGGCCTCTTTTGCCTTTGCGAGAGCTTTGGAAAGCTCGTGTGAAGTCTGTAGGTTGGTCCAAAACTCAGGAGTTGTTCCAAAGTATCGTCCGAGACGAAGAGCGGTATCAGCGGTGATCCCACGCCGCTCGCGCACGACGTCATTAATGCGCGGCGCGTCTAGGTTCAGTGCACGAGCAAGCGCGTTGGCGGACATTCCCAACGGCGCAAGAAATTCTTCGCGGAGTTTTTCTCCAGGGTGCGTGGTAATACGCATGATGTCCTCCTTGGCTGGTCGCATGAGCTTAGTGGTAATCAACAATCTCGACGTTTTCCGGCCCTTCTTTGGTCCACATAAAACAAAAGCGCCACTGCCGGTTTATCCTATATCCAAAATAGGCAGAATGTCTCTATGCGAGGGAATACCAGGTGCCGCGGCCAGCGCCATGGCGCTCCAGGTGGCCATTTTTGGCAAGCGCCCGGATGTGGTCTTTGACGGTATTCCGACTTGAGCCGGTCGCCTTGGCGGCATCGCCAACGGTGATGCGGCCATGCTCCCGGGACAATTCCAGAATTTGCACCGACAGCTCCGGCAGGTCTCCAAGAATGAGCCGTTCACGCTCGATTTTTCGTTCCAGTTGATCTTTGTGCTGTTTCAACGCCTTTAGAAAGTAGACCCACCACGGTTGCCAATCGGGCGCCTCGGTGCGAATGGTTCCTTGCGTTTGGCGCAGGGCCAAGTAATAGGATTCCTTGGTTCGTTCGATGACGCTTTCCAGGGAGCCGTATGGCACGTAACCGTAGCCCTCTCTAAGGAGCAACAAGGTCGTTAGTATGCGGGATACTCGACCGTTCCCATCTTGAAACGGGTGGATTCCCAGGAACACGACTAAGAACACGGCAATCACCATAAGCGGGTGGATTTCTCGGTCCCTCAGGCTCGCTGCAGTCCAATCGACCAGTTCGGTCATGAGGCGAGGGGTGTCGAAAGGCGAAGCCGTCTCAAACACCACGTCCAAGCTTTTCCCGTCCGCACCAAAGGCCTCGACATGGTTAGCGAGGGTCTTATACTCGCCGCGATGTCGCTCGTCTTTGCCCGAATATTCAAGCAGGTCACGATGGAGTTGCTTGATGTTGTTTTCCGTCAGGTCGATGGCTTCCCAGTTCGAAAAAATGGTTTCCATGGCTTTGGCGTAACCAGCGACCTCCTGTTCGTCTCGGGAGGCAAACGACTTGATCTCAATGTTGGAGAGCAGTTTCTCGATCTCGCGGTCGGTCAGCTTTGCGCCTTCGATACGTGTCGAGGATCCAATACTTTCAATGGTTGCAACCCTTCGGAGGATAGTCAGCCGTTCGGGCGCGATCCGTCCGATCGCTCGCCAAGCGCCTTTGAACTCGTCGATCTCCGAGATCAGCGATAAGATTTCATTGGTGACCTTCAAAGTCGAGGTGTTGATCACGGCATTCATTTTTCCATCTATTTCCATCCAATTGGAGAATGCCATGCCACCATCCAATTGTCCATCCATTTCCACCTAATTACGAAAGACAGGACGCGCCAAGGTTGGGTGCCCGGCCAGAACTTTCGGCCCCCTCCTGGTCCATATTCAACTCCGGTGTAACGCACGCAACAGATTGCCCGATAAGATGTGTCGGCCAGGCGTAAGTTCACTCTTGGCGGTAACTCCCGACAACGAGCGCAGTGACTTTTGCTTTTGAGGGTGTATGGGGATCGAGGCGGATTGGCCTTTGCTGCTCTCCCTCACCGGGTTGAGGCCACAGCCATGCCTGATCGTCGGCGTCGATGATATACTTCATGACAGCGAACACCGGCTCCCCTCCCGGCTTTGCTGTCTCGGCGATGACCCGCTCACCCTGCTCGATGGCACGGCCCAAGTGCTCCATACGAATACACACGACGATACTGTGATCTTCGTGGAGCTGCTCGGCCGTTCGGCCAACGACCTCCAAAGCAAAACGCGGGACGCCCTGGTATCTATGATCCTTTGGAATATCGATCGAATATCTGAGATCGGCAGGCCAGGCCACGGACACGGCCGATCCATCGATACCCAGGGCGCCAACGACCTCCACGCGTTCAACCCGGTCGTAATTCCTCGATCGCTCGTCACTCCCCCGCAGAGCGCTGACCGGGCATCTCAATGTTTTTGCCAGGGCGTCCAGGGTATCGATGCGCGGGTTCTTGGAGCGGCCCTTCAGGATATCGCGGACGGCTGTTTCGTTGAGCTCAGCCGCCCGTGCGAGGGATTTTTGATTGAACCCTGCCGCTACCATGAGTCGGCGCAAATGAATTTGTAGACTAGACTCTATCATGTGGGATTGGTCCCACAAACTCGGTGAGTTGGCAAGTCACACCGAGTTCCCCTGATCATGGTTAACCAACCAGATGACCCAGAATCTCTCTCAGTTCAGTCGCCGGATCGTTGACTGAACGCTGCCCTGATATCAGCCATCGGTACCATCATGGCTGGCGGCTCTGTCCTAATTGGCTTGAAGCCTCGCTTTGAGTAGTAGCGCCCTACATCTTTATCGAGTGGATGAAGAATAACGGCGAACGCACCGATGTGTTCGGCGATCTCAGCCGATCTCTCCAAAGCTTTCCGCAAGAGGTCCTCTCCCAGACCCTGGCGCTGGTAGTTCTTATCGACGCCGAAGCGCCCGAGTAC
>JAPUHZ010000420.1 GCA_027297485.1 Deltaproteobacteria bacterium | reverse complement strand
AATCTGACAGGGTCTCTATCTTATACCACTGGGCTAGCCTTTCAGGCAGTTTGGCAACGATATGGTTTCCAGACTTTTCATACTGACAGTTCATCCTCAACAGCGATTTTTTATTCCATTCCTCCAGTAGCAGGGAAGATATGCCAATAGTGCTACGATCCATGGCATAGACATAAATATGTCTGCCGACTCCTTTGGCACTGATCTCATCGGCAGGGATCTTTACGAGAATATTTGACGGCACATTTTTTACATACGCGACTCTGCGACCACCCGTTGATTCCGTCCTCATGCTGAGAAAGATGACATCCTCCTGTGTCGTATTCGTAAAGCCGTAGTGGACTCCTGCGGGAATAAGAACACCTTGATTGGGATTTAAAATATACTTGCCTGAGAGTCCTTCAACAGTCACTTCACCTTTCAGCACAAAAAGAATTTGATCCGAGTCCGGGTGCTGATGGATATGGGTCTCGCCTCCGCGCGGACGCGTCCGAAATACGGCAACAAAGCTATTGGGTGACTTTGCCATATCGACCCGTCCGCTAATCTGGTCGCGTTTTTTGAGCGCCTCCCCCACATCAAATATTTGTACTTCATCGGACCCCACTCGCTCTACAGCTTCTTTTTCCATCGGTTTTCTCCTTTCCTACTCCCCCACTGTGGCCTAGTTCCAAGTCTTGGACCAGCCCAGGTCCCTTTCTGCCAGAGTAGGTAATTGAAATCAAGACGGCTTAGTGCCCTGACTTGAAAATCACCCTGGATGGACAAAAGTGATAAGCTGGAAACCGGAAGGCGACTTAGACCATTCCATAGAAGACTTTGCAACTGCGGGTTCCTTGATATGCAAAGCTTTTCGCTCCGTTTGTTGTTCGAAAGGAATCTAAGTGGCCGTTGGCCACCTAAAGCAGCTCAGGCTATCCATCGCACCCAAATAAAGTAGAGCGCAAAAACGCTTGAGAAGATGATCCCCGCCCAGCTATAGAGCACCATTCCCTTCCCAGGCCGGTGTTCCTCCGGCATCTCCTTGCCGAGAATCGCTCGGTGGTTGAGCCAGGCCAGAGCCGGCGCGGTAAGGAAGGAAAGGATCGTCGCCAGGTCCACCAGTGAGGTCAGAGACTTCAGCAGAGACCCGATAATCTCAATCGCCCCGACCGCCAGCACAACCAGCGACAACCAGTAGACTTTGCGGCTGATAGCTGACGGCTGATCCGGCACCTCGGAATCTCTGAAGCGAGAGACCAACGTGGCGATCGCCCGTGGAAAACCGTCGATCACGGCTAGAGTGGTCGAGAACATCACCGTAAACGCCGATAGCGCGATTAGGGGCCTGCTCCAGGAGCCCAGGTTGTCCGTGTAAAGCGCGATCACCTGATTGGCGAAGCCGCCTGCCGTCGCGGGAAACTCCTTGCCTGAGTTGAACATCACGCCCGCGCCGAGCGCCACGAAGCACAATGCCAGGATCATCGTTACGAAGTAGCCGATGTTGAAGTCCAACAGGGCCTCTTTGACTGTCGCAGTGTATTTAGTCTCACGCCTGCGCGCCAACGTCCATAGCGAGTGCCAGATCGAGATATCAAAAGCCGAGGGCATCCAGCCCACCAAGGCAACCATGAACATGACCGCCATAGGATCCGAGAAAAGCTCGGTGCTGGGAATAAATCGGGCCGTCGACCAGTCCACTTGGGGCAGCACCAGTGCAGTGGCGGCAAAAGTCGACAGCGTCAATATGACAAGGACCACTTTGACTATCTTGTCCAGCCACTTGTAGTGCCCGATAAACAGCAGCACCGCACAGATCAAGGTGAGAATCGCCGACACCAACACCACCGCCGAGGGATCGGTCCAACCCAATAAAGCCACACCAAGCGCTGCCGTTACCACCGTAACGACCGCCTGGATTGTGAACATGGTGCCCAGCGTGAGGATGGCGTAGAGGACAAGCGCCCACTTCCCTTGGCGGCGGTAACCTTCCAACAAGCTGGTGCCGGTAGCCGCCGCGTAGCGTGGCCCAAATGAGAATGCTGGGTACTTGAAGATGTTGGTGATGATTATGAGGCCGATTAGCCCTAAGCCGAAGCTTGCCCCTGCACGTGTGGACTGCACAAGGTGAGAGACGCCTATCGCCGCGCCCGCCCACAGCAGTCCGGGACCAAGCGCCTTCATGAAATTCCTTCGCTGAGCCCGTTTCGCCATGGCCCTGATTGTGCACTAAAGCGCGGCCTGCAATCAAGTTATATCGACCACGGAGTTTGGACCCCGCGGTCGACCCAAGGGAAAATCTACGGGGGAAGAGCTGCCGCTTCTCCCCTTTGGAAACCCCATCGGCTTTGTACCTGCGGCAAGCCGCGGGGCATGCTAATAATCCCTTTTTCTAGGGCCCCCGCCATGGAGCTAAGACATGACCCCGATTGAAATTTTAGCAACCATCTTTGCAGTAATGGTTATCGCAAAACTGGTCATTGTTACCGTGAAACCCAACCTTTGGATGAAGGCGTCAGCAGTGCTGCTGAAAAATGAAATCCTGACAACACTAATACAAACGCAGTAAGTAAGTTTACAATTCCTCGGTGGAAGGAGCCTTCACGCCGAGGGAAATGGGCCAGTGCCTTGAGGGCCGCCACCCCTACCCCTTCACGTGATTATTCCTACCGTCTGGGCCTGCACCAAGCCTCACGTTCGGTTCCCTCGTCCTTCAGTCTCCTTCCCCTCGGAATAGCCTCAATGTAACAAATTAAAATACGTTTGTATTAGTTTATCTGGTACTAGCCATAATGATTGGCTCCTACATTTTTGCAGATCTGACCGTGGTAGAAGTCGCTGCAGTGATGCTGTTGGTATCGACGTTGATAGGGATAGGCCTCGGTCCATATTCAAAAATCATACTAAAATTGAGTGAAGAGTTTTTAAGTGTAGGCGTAGGCAAGGCCTGGTTGGCAATGCTGATTTGGGCGGCGCTTGCAATCTGGGTGCTTTACGCAGTTTTCGCGAAAACCGGTTCTTAATTGCGAGATTGCCCCTCATCATAAAGGCAATCTCGGACCTGCGGAGCCGCAAAAAAAGCCTGACGCTTATTCCCTGAATGTATTATAGAGCCAGGCGAAAATGGCGCCCCCTATGGCCCCGTCGAAGAACGCATAGAAAGTCCCAATGATGATACTGCCAGGACTTGCCACCGCCTTGTACCCGGGGTAGAGAGAGCTCATAATCTCAAGAAAGGCCTTGCCGTAAGGAGGCCAAAGGTAGTTGATGACGGCCACGAAGAGAAAAGAAAAGGCCCAAAAGAGGCCTACTGTGATAGCTAGGGCACGTATGGAAAGCCTCATGGTTTTCTCCTTTCCTTTTAAAATTTTGGGTTGTCTTGAGCATATAACATATCCCTGCCATAGACCAAGACTTTTATTGATGCTGCATCCGCTTCTGAAGGAGACTCCTGCCAGGCCCTAATGCCTCATTTTCTATTCTAAATCTTTTTTTCCGCACGTTCTGACCGTTAGCCATGTCCATTGGCGATCCCCAAGACTCCGTGTTCTAGCCCGCATTTCTCACCAGCCCACGGCTGCGTGCGCGCATCTACCCAAATCTACGGCGTTGCGCTCGGACAAAGGGCTCGACGTACTGTACAGTACGCCTGCGCGCTTTGTCTCTCGCGCGCCTTGTATCTCCGGGCATCTGCGCGCCCTCGCTTCGCGCTCCGGTGAGAAACGCTGGCTAGACATTCCAGCCGTTTTTCACTTATAGTTGGAGTGTCCATGAAAAAAAGGGAAATGCCTCATATTTTTTCATCAAGCCAGCGAAACCTTTGGCGCTCTACAGAACCGCTCATCTGGACACTGGATACCGACCACTCCCATCAAGACCCGGCCCTGTCAATCTTGAGGACCCTACTCGACCAACCCCGCTGGTTGGAAGCCTACCACTTATACGACGAACTCGGCTCCCAACTATTCGACCAGATCTGCGAGCTTCCCGAATATTATCTGACCCGCACGGAGAACTCCATCCTAGCTGAGGAAGCTAAGCAGTTGATCGCTGCGGCTCCAGTGGAGTGCATTGTGGAGTTGGGCGCGGGATCTTCTCAAAAAACCATGCACCTCTTGAAGGAACAAGTCCGGCAGAGGCAAGGGGGAATCTTCGCCCCAATCGATGTGAGTCTAACGGGTCTCACTGTATCCAGAGATATCATCGGTCAACACTTTTCTCAGTTGATGTTTCAGGG
>JAPUHZ010000042.1 GCA_027297485.1 Deltaproteobacteria bacterium | reverse complement strand
AACTGTTCTACGTGGTTCTCATAGGTTTTGACTGCCACTTCAGGCTCATAGTTTTTTATGCCCACCGGGTAGCCCAGCCGTCCTGAAAGGTCTTTCATGTAGGGAACAAAATCAAAGGTGAAAACTTTCATTTTCTTTCTTCCTCCCGTGCGAAGCTATTTCTAAATCCTAGATTCTTATCGATAGAATGTTTAACAGAACGAAGTTAATAAAGTTTTTCGCGCCAAGCCGCCAAGCTCGCAAAGAACACTTTTTTTAATTTGCTCCGAACTTGGCGTCCTTTGCGTCTTTGCGCGAGCAGTCGGTTATCCGATTCCCAAAACGCAAATTCATAGGTTCTCGATTACTCGGTACCTTCCTCCGTTGTCTTGGATAGACTCTTCATCGCGGATATTGAAAATCGGGTAATATGATCAGCTAGCCTTTCGATATCCCCGGCAGCAAATGTCTGCGAAGGGTACAATCGGCTGATCACCGCCCTGGAATGGTGATAAAAGCCGCATTGACTCACCACGCTCAGCATACTCAGGCGTACCAACTCGTCATCAGCTGCTGACCCGAGTAGCTCCCGGACGATGGACTCTAGTTCCTGACTCAAAGGACGGATGGCCTTTTCCACGATTACATCAAGGGCAGGTGTCGGTTCGATCAACTCTCGTGCCGCCAACTTCATATGCCAGTTCGGACGTCCCTCACCCAAGAGGCGATTTAGCAATGATCGAATGAAGGCATGGAGCTTGTCTTCTGCATTGGCCCCAGGCTTCAACCCGAGGCTAGGAGGATAAATGTCCGTGCCGGTGGTATGCAGGTAGCGCATCACCGCAAGGTAGAGCCCGTCCTTGTCCCTAAAGTAGTAATTGACAGCAGCCAAGTTTGCTTTGGCCTTTTCGCAGATCTGTCGCACCGTGGCGCCGCGATAACCGTATTCCGCGAAGACCTCACCAGCCGCTTCCAAAAGGCGTTGCTCTGTTCCTATCCTATTAGGAGAATCTGTCCGCCCATCCTTAACCATACCTTTAAAACGCTTGTATTAAACAATTGTATGATTATCAACTCCTTATTTAATTAAAGGGAAGCACCTGAATAAGTACTTGATTTATTAGGATAATTTTTTTGAGAGCTGATTAGATTAGAGACAATCCAGGCAAGGCGGGGGGATCCGAAATCCCCCCGTTCAATAGAATAATATTTTACGACATGCCTTTGCTACCGACACCTAAGGAACGACCGTCGTTTTCTGTACCGTTCCTTTGCGGTATTGTATGGGTGCCATCCCTATAGGAATCCCTTCCTTTGCCAATTCGGCCTCGTAAATAGCACGGACCTCGGGTGGCTCATCCTCATGCTCCATGATGTGACCACCTTCCAATTCGCTGGTGGTGGGAAGCCAGACGGTTCCCACCCCGCGCAGTCCGCTACGCAGCGCGAGATGTCGGGCCGGCTCCTTGCTGGTGGTGAAATGGGAATGGTACCACCCTTCGGGAGGGACTAAGAGACTACCCCTGCGCCAGTCGACTTTAACGAACTCCCCGCCTGGTGGCCACATGAGGCTATATCCCTTTCCATCCAGGACAACGACCTGGGCACCAGGGCCATGACGGTGGGGTTTCCTGTAGGTCCCGCTTTCGATCTGCATGATATGGCCGACCATCGCGGTATTGTTGGAACCACTGATTCCGAGCCGACTGAAGCCGGCACCACGGGTGGGATACTTGGTCAGTTGGACCGAGTTGGCATCGGGGATAAAGTTTACCGATGTGTCTTCCAGTTCTCCGGGTTTCATTTCGGCGCTGAAATAATTACTCTCGCCTGAGAAGCGATCGGCAAATTCATAAGGCGTGTCAAAGACGAAATTCGCCGAACCAAAGATATTGAAGATCAATGGCGCGTTGTTGGCCGCGACAAAACGCACAGGCTCAGTTGCCGAACCATTAAAGTGCTGAAACTTGGTGTTCAAGGGTGGTGAGAAGATGCTACCGGGTTGCCACTCCACAGTGGTCGCCTGATTGGTCCTTTTACACCAGATCTGGGTCGCCCCGTGGCCCACTAGAATGAGAATCAATTCCTCAAACATGTGACTCATAGGGCGAAGGCTTTGCCCAGGGGGAATCTCCGCTACCAGGGAACCCACAAACCCCTGGGACCCTTCAAGATGACAGTAGGCGGCGAGGCCCCCAAGACGTTCCCACTTTTTCAAAGGCACGGTTCGCAGGTCTTCGACCCCGTAGCCAGTGATCACTGAAAGCCCGTCCTCTTCGCAAAACTTCAAAAATCGAGATTTGACCAGGAATCTGCTTTTCGCTTCCGCCTCGAGATCGATTAATGATCGATTGCTAGTTTTTGGAGCGACCGCCATTTATTTACCCTCCCTACGCAAATAAAGTTTCAATCGCCAAGATTGAGAGGTCTGTTTCCTCAAAACAACGCCCACGACTGGCCCGAGGGAATCCCGCCTCACTTTTTACCCCAGTAGTCGGGGTGCTGAAGCACTGCATTGACAAAGGCCTCTTTCATTGGCCGGCCGGAGGTAACGCGCACATCCCTTTTGATACGCACTGTCTCTGCCTCAACCTTGACCACGAAGAAATGCGGCCCGGGTTCTTTCACTGCCGGCTTTACGACCCTGCTGAATTCCTCCAGCGTTCGGATGGTCGCGGTCTTTTGGATTCCCGCACCCTGGGCCATCTTTTCCAGGTCCGCCTTC
>JAPUHZ010000419.1 GCA_027297485.1 Deltaproteobacteria bacterium | reverse complement strand
CCATCATCACCGGACGCATTGACCCGGCACTATTCGAAGATTCCCCCCTCGAAGCCGCCGTTGAAGCCTATGCCAACGCCGCCTCTTTCGATGAATGGAACACCTGGAAACAGGAACACCTCGACCCCTATTACCCGGACGGCTACGCACTCCGCAACCGGCTCAACCAACTTCGCATGCTTAAGACCGACGCCGAGTTGGCCTTGCTCCAGCGGGCGGTCGATATCACAACGGCGGCCCATCGCGAGGCGATGAAGTCCATCGTGCCGGGGATGTACGAATACGAAGCCGAAGCGGTCATCGAATACATCTTCCGCCGTAATGGCGCCGAGTCTCCGGGCTTTCCGAGCATCGTCGGCAGCGGCGAAAATGCCGTCGTGCTCCATTACAACACCAACCGCCGCCAGATGCAGGCCGACGACATGGTCGTCATCGACATCGGGGCCGAATACCACGGCTACAGCGCCGACGTGACGCGCACGCTCCCCGTCGATGGCACGTTCTCCCCCGAGCAGAAAAGCATCTACGAACTGGTGCTCAAAGCCCAGCAAGCAGGCATCGCGGAGACCCGGGCCGGCCAGTCTTTCCGAGCCCCCCATTCGGCGGCGGCCCGGGTCATTACCCAGGGCCTACTCGAACTCGGGCTGATTCAGAAGGAAGAAGAGGTGCGCACCTTCTTCATGCACGGCACCAGCCACTACCTCGGCCTCTACGTCCACGACGTCGGCACGGGCGATTCTCTCACTCCCGGCACCGTGATCACCGTCGAGCCCGGCATCTACATCAGCCCTTCGCCCGAGATCGATCCGAAATGGTGGAACATCGGCGTGCGCATCGAGGACGACGTGCTCGTCACCAGCGGCGCCCCCGTGGTCATGTCGAACTCGGCGCCGCGCACCGTCGAGGACATCGAGGCGCTGATGCAGCAAACGGGCCTGGGCAACGAACCGGTCGGGGTGGTCGAGCGCGACGCCAAAGCTGACGAGCCGGTGCGCGGTAGCCAGTGATTATCTATGGGAAGAGGGAAGAGCCCGTGGGAAAGAGGGGACGTTACGCCCGTTCTTTCCCCCCTTCCCAACTGGCCCTTCCCCCTTCCCTACTCAGCGGATCTTGTCCTGGACGAAGGCGACGAGGTTGTCTTTGGGGATGCGGATTTGCTCGAGCGTGTCGCGGTCACATCACCGATGTAGCACTCGCTCACATTTGCCGTGCAGTTGCAAAAGTTCTTATTTTGCCTTAATCTATGCGCTCACTGAAACTCCCTGCGTTTTCTTCCACCAAAATCACAATCCTTACACCAGCCTCGTAAATCCTGTTTCCGGTATTGAGTCCCTCGTTGTGCCTTTTTTTAAGGGCAGTGGCGTAATGTCCAGGTTTCACTTACGAGTGCGAGCCCACCATGTCTCTCAATAAGAAATAAGAGGTTGGTATGCGTCTGGCAACGTTTATCCACATTTCCGATTTACACTTCGGGGGCGGCTATCAGAATGGCATTGCACAAGATGTCGGAGCTGTATCTGAATGGTTCCCAGGGGCTCAAGGGCATAACGAGGCCGCCTGCAAAGATCTGGCGCGTTTCTTCAGGGATCTAAAGCAAAAAAACGGAGATGACGTGCATCTGATTTTTACGGGCGATCTTACGAGTTGGGGCACCTCGCAGCAGTTTATAGACTGTGTAGACTTTCTAAGCCAACGACCCAGCTTGTTACGAGGCCGCAAGCCTGGCCTGGACGTTCCCAACTGGCACGAACGCGCCATTCCGGGCAACCACGACTACTGGCCCGGAAAACCTCCTGCGTTTGTTGGCCCTCATTCGGACTCTCTGGCAACACTGTTCCCCTCCAAATCCTGTGTATCTTTCTTTACCCTGTCTAACGGCCGCCGTATAACCTTCATAAGCATCGATACCGACGCCGACGTGGCGCCGTTTAGTCCCAGCAGGATACTGGCACGCGGATCTTTTCGATCTCAGCTAAAGGCCTTATCGAGACAGTTGAGACGCCTATCGCCTGATGAGATTCGGATACTTCTGCTGCACCACTCCAGGAATCGGGGAGGGATCAGACTGAAAATCAATAGATCGTCGCGGCGCAGGCTTGACAAGTTCATCAAGAAGAAAAAAATCTCGCTTCTCCTCACCGGGCACGTTCATACCGCACACATCTTTCCGCGTAAAAAAACACCTGCCGCTGTTGAGGCGCGATGCGGGACGACCACGCAGAAGGTACTCTCTGAACTCGAACGCGCGGCCCGAGCGCTGAAACATCGTCTCCATCCTTCGCAACACAGACCAGATAGCTTTGACGACAGGAATACACTCCTCGTGCACACGCTCGAGCAAGAAGGGAATACGCTCTTCTGGAAGGTCGAAACCTTTGCTCACATACCCGACACAGGCTTCTTGAGTTGCCGGGATGCGCGCGTAGACTGCCCCGCCAAACTCCTTCCTAAGCTTATAAATAACATTTCTCTTTGAGGCCGTCTTGGACATGAAATTGCTGTCAAACCCTCAAGAATAGCATTTTTCTTCGACCACCTGGGGAGGATATCCCTAATACTAGAGTGTAACGCGAAGGAGACATCGCAGAACTATTTGTTTCTTAGCGACTAACAGCATATGTGAAAGTCCTTGAGAAACCGATACTGTAACGTAGCCTTGCAAAACTCCGCGACCGAGTCGCTCCCTGACCTTGAAGAGGCATATGCTACTCTCAAGGGGTTGCTCTTCCATGCCCTGGCTACGCTGGCCCGCCAGGGATACGTCGTGCCGCCCACTGAAGGTCTCGACCTCATCCATGATTTTTTTCTGGACGCATGGCCCGGTCTCGAAGCACGGTTTGATCCGTCAAAAGGTACTCCCAAAACGTATGTCTACGGTGCCTTTGTCCGCTTTGCACGACCGCGCATCAACCGACTCTATCGTCTTCATGACCGGCTCCAAGACGCCTCTAAGTTGGCACGGTTGGTGACCAAATCTCAAGATCCATCTGGACGCCTCGATACTCACCTGGACACTGAAATTGTTGCCGAAGCGGTAAAGCAACTCTCCTCCTACCATCGGAGCATGCTGCACACCTATTTCAGCGGTAATCCCCCTTCTCAACGAAAACTCGCCCGAGAATTCGGGGTCTCCCGATACCGCGTTAAGGAGTCTCTGGCCGAAGCGATAGGACACCTGGCAACCTTTCTCGACCGCCCCGACTATATCTCGGAGCAGGACTGGCGTGTAACGACAAGCCTCTTGCAAGGCGCGCGGAGCCTCAAAGAAACGTCCGCTCGTCTTGGTCTTTCGCAATACCAGACCAAGGCCATCCATAACCGCAATTTAGCGACCATCGCGCAGAGCCTTACGTAGCTCTTCACCCAATGGACATACTGTCCTAAACAAGGAGCCTACTATGACACCCAACGCCCTGCTGAAAAAAGCCCTTCTCAACCCAAATGCTCCGGATCTCCTGGAGGAAATCCGGAACCGCGCTTCGGAAATCATCGAAGCGTTGGATGCAGAATCGGAAGATGCGAATTTGTTCGATATAGCCGTTGAGGATCTCGATCCTGCATGGACCGCAACCATCTTTGAAGCCCTGAGCAACAGCGAAGAACTCCCTCCCGAAGAACAAGCCATCCGAGAGATGCTTGTGAACGCCACAGATGCTGCGGAGGAACGCATCGGTCATGCCTTTGCCGAAGCCCTCTTCGAAGGCCTACCGGCCTACCTTACACAATTCGAAAATATGCTGAGAGAGGCTAAGATAGCCCTTATAGATCCGGAACTCCGCGCCGAACTCCTCAAGACACCGTCCCTACGGGCCGCTGACACGTGGCCGGAAGTCGCTCGAAAGGCCGCCGACGCCCTGGCGGATCGGGGCATGACTCCCCTGACCCTGTTTTATACTACAGAAGCCGTATGGGAGATCATCGATCGCTTCATGTATTATGGTGACTTGAGCAGAGACATCCCCGTCGTACTTCGCTTCGAGGAAGACGAGCTTTATGCCGAACCCGATCCCCGGCTCGCCGAAATTATTCTGGAAGAAACGCAGGTGCTGTGCCAGTGCGAGGCGCCAACCGCAAAGCTTTTGCTGCGATGGGTCCTGCAGGTGGCCGTTTACAAGCCCTTTATCTTTCGCCGCTTCGAAGCAGAGTCAACGACCACAGGGCTCAGCCTGACGCCTGCAGAACACGACTACGAAGAGTTGTTAGAAGAATTGTTTGAGCGGTGGCAATTTCCTGCTCTCCTTGGCGTACGGCTGGAACAGTATGCGGAGTATCTGGAGAACGACACCGCGCGCCGCAGAGAGTTTCGTCTTGCGCTTAAGGAGGCTTACGACGGATTAGCAGACACAGCCGAGGAGCTTATCAACATGGCGCACGAGCATGAATGGCCCCCCTGGGCCGTGACCTGTTTGCCCGATCTCTGCATTTCTTTGGATAAACAACCAGACAAGTCCGAGGTAATGCTCGTCTGGAAGACGATTCTTTCTTATGTGCCAGACGTTTTCGAGTACGAAAAGCTAGATAGTTTCTGTGAAGACGCCATACACAAGGTAAACATGCCCAAGGAAACCGCCGACTTCATACGTCGCTTGGCCGATTACATAGAACCGGCGCGCGGAAGCCACCCATTTGCGAGCGAACTCTCGCTGGAAGGAGCCATTAACGATGTCGTCTCTTTCTTTCAACTTCAGATGGAAATGGAAGGAGAAACAGACATTGCCCGCACTGTCGACGAGAAACGCAAAGAATATTTGGTAGAGGAACTCGAACTTGCAGTAGCCTGATAAGTAAGCACCCCAAGGCATCCTTTCTATACTTCTTTGATCCAAACGGATCAACGCGCTATTATGAACCAGGCTACGAATCATCCTACAACTCTCGAGAAACACTTTGGACATCCATCGCTTATCGCATAGGCTAGTAAAAAATGAGACTTACCACCCTTGTAGAGAATACGCTGAGACAGCAAGACTTCTCGGGCCTCCGCACGATGTTGAAAAGCATCGCGGAGTATTTCAATGCCTATGGCTGTATTCTATGGGAACTGGCGCCTCCCGAGAATGAACGCTTGTTCACGCTCGCACACTGGTTCCCCGAGAACCAGATCTATGCGATCCACAATTTACCCCTGGCGGATTCTGTTACAGGCGCTGCTGTATTAGGCGGAACGATCAATGTGCTGGATGTTAATGAGGATCCCAGAGTGAATCGGGACACGCCTTTCTTGGACGTTTTTTCCATCAAATCCTTCTGCTCAGTCCCAATTTTCCTTTCCGAGGACAGTTTTAATACCTTAAATCTATACCGCGAAGGACCTGACCCCTTTGGACCCAAAGAGGTGCGGCAAATAGAGGAGGTGGCCTCTCTAATCCCTGGTTTTTATCGGGCAATTCGCGACCATGTCAGTTTCAACCTTATGACCACCACGAATAAAATTCTGCATAAAGCAGACGTGGCGGGTCAAGTTAATTTCACGACGAAGTCGGTGATGAAACAGGTCATCCAACGAATCTGCGAGCAGGTAAGTACTGCTTTTCGGTGCGTAGAAACATCTGTGTTCTTGGAGGATCCTTTCAGTAGAAAGGGAGAATTTGAAAAGATGGGCACAACCTGGCCGGGTGACTTTAATAAAAAATTTTATAGCGCGTCTCAGGATGAAGGTATTACAGGCTGGGTCCTTGAAAAACGAAAACCTGTAAAGATATTTGATCTGTCATACTTTGATAGTGATAAAGATGAAATTCAGCTGTTATTTCCGGGAATTCGTTGGAAAGACTCTTTAGAAATCGTGCCTTTCATGGTCAAGCATTTCGGCTACGCATCAAAGGAACAACTACAGCCACTTAGCTTTATGGCCACGCCAATCACTATTGGTGGCGATGTCCTAGGTGTTATTCGCTGTTGCACAGCTAAGGAGGGACCTTATTATTTTGCCGACCGCGAGCTCAAAACCTTGAATCTAGTAGCAACACGAATAGCCCAAGCGTGGCGCAACTGGGTGAACCTTCGTACCATCGAAGAGGAAAATCGCTCCTGGGAAAGCCTCGTCACCAGTGTTAGCCAGCTTAACCGTTTGGTGCACGAGGAATTAAAGCAGGAGTATCCAAAGGAAGAGCGCATTTTTGATAGAGCACTAAAGATGGCCAATGAAAATATTTCGGGAGCAGATATACTAAGTATCCGATTTCTAGATCAAGAAAAGAAAGAACTTTACTTCGCCAGCTTCTACGGGGATGACTGGAAGCAAGGAACCCCTGAGGAAATCGAACGCCGAAAAAGCCGGCGCTTCCCTGTGAACGGGAAAGAGGCAACGTCTGCCGGTGCCCAAGCTTTTCAAACTGGCGGAGTCGTTTTAACCCGCGATGTCCAGAGTATGGATAATCACGCCGAACCAACCTTCCCGGGAATACAAAAATGCCTCATCGTCTCGCCTATTGTAGTGGGAGATACGGTCGTCGGAACGCTCGACATTCGCGGTGCAAGCGAGGGAGCCTTCCCCGAGCATATAGATACGATTGCAGGTTTGATTGGTGAGCAGCTCGGT
>JAPUHZ010000418.1 GCA_027297485.1 Deltaproteobacteria bacterium | reverse complement strand
CTGTTTTCAATATTTTTCCAATCCCCCCTTTGGATGGAGGACGGGTGCTAGTAGGGCTTTTGCCGGAGCCCCATTCTTCAACCGTTGCTAGAGTAGAGCCTTATGGAATCTTGGTCCTCATGGTTTTACTATTTACCGGTGTGGTGCATGTGATCATAGGACCAATTATTCATTTTCTCCTCGCGATGTTCCATGGCATGTTGTAAAATAAGAATTTATGGAAACCATCGTTAGCGGTGCCCGTCCTACAGGGCGACTCCATCTCGGTCATCTCCACGGGGCCTTAAAAAACTGGGTCCGGTTGCAGAATGACTACCGGTGTTTCTTTTTTGTTGCCGATTGGCATGCCCTCACGACCGATTACTCCTCTCCGCAGGGAATCCAGCAGAGCACTCTGGAGATGGTTATGGACTGGTTGAGTCTCGGTCTGGATCCGCAGCGATGCGTCCTGTTTCGTCAGTCCAGAGTCAAAGAGCATGCGGAGCTTTATCTGCTCCTTTCCATGATCACGCCGGTCCCCTGGCTGGAGCGAAACCCTACCTATAAGGACCAGATCCGCGAGCTGAAGGGCAAAGACCTTTCCACATACGGGTTCTTGGGATACCCGGTACTCCAGGCGGCTGATATCATAATGTACAAGGCGCACAAGGTCCCGGTAGGCGTCGACCAGGTCCCTCATGTGGAACTGACAAGAGAGATCGTGCGCCGTTTTAACCAGATCTATCGCCCGATCTTTCCGGAGCCAGCGGTACTTTTGACGGAGACGCAAAAGCTCCCCGGCCTCGATGGGAGAAAGATGAGCAAGAGCTACCGTAACGCGGTCTTTCTTTCGGATACTCCAAAGGAGATCGATCAAAAACTGAGCCGGATGATGACCGATCCGGCTCGTGTCAGACGGCAGGACCCAGGGGAGCCGGAGAAGTGTCCGGCGTTTCACCTCCATAAAATTTATTGTACACCTCAGGAGATCGAGGAGGTCTCTAAGGGATGCCGCACCGCCTCGATCGGTTGTCTGGATTGCAAGAAGGTCATGATCAAGCACGTCATCGCAGATTTGGCGCCATTCCGAGAAAAGAGGGCAGTGTATGAACATCGGCCTGCTGATGTGGAGGAGGTGCTTGTGACAGGGAATCGTATCGCTCAAGAGAAGGCCGCTGAGACTATGGATGAGGTTCGCGGCGCGGTAGGCCTGTGAGTACCAAAGTGCAGTTGGAGATATTCGAAGGTCCCCTTGACCTCCTGCTTCATCTGATCAAGAAAAACGAGGTCAGTATTACCGATGTCCCCATTGCGACGATTACCGAACAGTACCTATCTACTCTGGAAGTGATGCAGAGCTTGAACCTTGACGTAGCCGGCGAATTCCTGGTTATGGCGGCGACCCTCATCCAAATCAAGTCGAGAATGTTACTTCCCCCGGGCGAAGGGGAAGGGGAAGGGGAAGGGGAAGAAGAGGAGGATACTCGAGAAGAGCTGATCCGCCGAATGTTGGAGTATCAGAGATTCAAAGACGCTGCGGAAGAGCTTGAGAAGCGAGAGATCTTGAGAAGGGATGTCTTTGTCCGACCATCCGAGGCTCCGGAGGAGGTTGAAAGCGTGGGATTTGAGGGACTTTCCCTTTTCGACCTGATCTCCGCCTTCCGTCATATTTTGGAGCGCTTTCCCGAAGGGGCAGTCCACGAGGTCACTCTGGAAAGGATATCGGTGCGGGAGAAAATGAATCTGCTCCTGGATGATCTGCATCGGAGAGGTAAGGTGGTTTTTCAGTCGCTCTTCGCGGGAGCGGCCTCAAGGATGGAGGTCGTGGTAACTTTTCTTGCCATGTTGGAGCTTGTCAGGATCCGTGCCATTAGAGTCTGGCAGGAGGAGCGTGTGGGACCCATCGTCATTGAACTGACCGTGCCCTTAGAGGAAGTGCACGACAGGATGGCAAAGGAGGAGATCAAAGGAGATGGGCATGGAGCGTGATCGATTAAGGTCTGTCCTCGAGAGCCTGCTCTTTGTGGCTGAAGGTTCCCTGACTATCAGTCGCATGAGTGATGTCCTTGAAGGGGTTGACAAGAAGGAGATCCTATCCGTTCTGAGGGAACTCCAGTCCGAATATGACACCGCCGGACGGGGCTTCCGCCTAGTCGAGGTCGCAGGTGGGTATCAGATGAGAACCCCGAAGGAAAATGCCGATTGGGTTAAAGGCCTCTATCGAGGTCGACCGCCACGTATGACTCACGCCACGTTGGAGACTTTGGCCATTATCGCTTACAAGCAGCCCATCACCCGGCCTGAGATCGAAACCATTCGAGGAGTCGATGTCGATGGAGTTCTCTCTACCCTCCTGGAACGGCGGCTGGTGCGGATTTTTGCCCG
Source organism: Deltaproteobacteria bacterium (assembly GCA_027297485.1). The sequence continues at coordinate 4,363 of JAPUHZ010000418.1, read as the reverse complement.
TAAAGAGGTTCCAGGGAGGCCTTTCCTTTACGGAACGACGCCTGAGTTTTTGGAGCTGTTTAATCTGAACAACCTGACCAATCTCCCCACCCTCAAAGAGATGGAAGAGATGACTGTGCCTCAAGCCACCGAGCATGATAGCCCGCAAGAGACAAGTAATAAGTAAAAAATAAAAAGTAAGGGAGCGGAATGGAGCGGCTACAGAAGATCCTGTCCCATGCCGGGTTGGCCTCCCGGAGGGAGGCGGAGAGATGGATTCAGGAAGGGCGGGTGAGGGTTAACGGAGCCGTGGTCAGAAAACTGGGTTCCCAGGCCGATGCGAGCAGAGACAAGATAAAAGTCGATGGCAAGCTCATCCCTGCACGATCACGGCTCTATTTTCTGTTTCATAAGCCTGTGGGTCTCATTACTTCAATGCACGACCCTCAAGGGCGCCCCAATCTGGGAGAGTGGCTCGAACCTTTCGGAAAAAAGGGCCGTCTTTTTCCTGTCGGGAGATTGGACTATAAATCCTCCGGCCTTCTCCTTCTGACCAACGATGGAGAGCTGGGTCAGCGGCTGACCCATCCACGCTACGAGGTTAAGAAGGGCTATCGGGTTAAGATCAGTGGTTGTCCGTCCAATAGAGAGCTGGATCGTTTCCGCAGGGGCATTAAACTGGAGAATCGGATGACAGCCTCTGCCAGAGTTCGCGTTCTACAAATTTTAAAGAAGAACGCCTGGCTCGAAGTGGAGATTCATGAGGGGCGATATCATGAAATACGCCTGATGTTCGAGGCACTCGGTTATCTTGTAGAGAAGCTGATGCGCGTTCGCTTAGGTCCGATCCGTCTTGGTTCCCTTGCCCCGGGGGAAATGCGTCCTCTTTCCCGGGAGGAGATTAGCGCTTTGAAAAAGGCGGTTCGAATGTAGGCTTGGTTTTCTTTCTTCTCAAATGGGAAGCGTTGAGCCCCCCCCGGTCTCCTTACTTAGACGAGTCACATCAGGAACATAATTTATGAACTTGACCTCTGCCCAGAGGCCATCCACCTCTAAGGCGGTCAAAGAACCGTTGTCGATTCTCAGACGACGGAACTCTTCGAGGGGCAGCCGCAAATAGTGACACATAATCGCGCGGATTACGTCGGCATGAGAGACAAAGAGAAGCCGACCCTGGGGGAACTCTCTGGCAGCTCGCCGTATAACTTTTAGTCCCCTTTTTTGCACATCTTGAATGGTCTCCCCTCCAGGTACCGTTGCCTTTAATGGATCCCTTAGAAAACGCTGGTAGGCCTCATCTTGAATTAGATCTTCAAATCGGTAGCCCTCCCAACGGCCAAAGGCAACCTCTGTAAGATTGGAATCGATCTTCATAGGAAGGTCATTTTCTTGAACCAGGATACGGGAAGTCTCAAGCGCACGCTTTAACGGGCTACTGTAGATCGCGTCTATATCCAGGCGGGGTAGAATCCGGGCTATGCGCTTTGCTTGAAGCATTCCGTTCCGGTTCAAAGGGATCCCCCGGCGACCCATTACGCGCCCCTCTTCATTCCAGGCAGTTTTTCCGTGACGCAACAGAAAAAGAGTTTCCATGTAGTGGACCGATAAAAAAAGAAGGGCCGCCTTAAAGGGTCGGCCCTTCTTTTAAATGGTGGTCAGATTCTCTTAGGCGTGAAGATTACAAAACTCCTCGTAGTCAATCAGGTTTTGAATGGTCGGCTTTTCTCCGCACAGAGGGCAGGAAGGATCAGCCTTAAGATAGAGCGTGGTGATCTCCATGGTCAGCGTGTTGAAGCAGAGAAGCCGTCCTATCAGCGCATCTCCTTTTCCCAAGATCAGTTTAATGGTCTCTAGAGCCTGAATCACCCCTATGAGCCCTGGGAGGACTCCTAGAACTCCGGCCTCTGCACAGCTCGGCGCCATTCCAGGAGGCGGCGGTTCTGGGTAGAGGCAACGATAGCAGGGACCCTTGCCCGGGTAGAAGACCGAGGCCTGACCTTCAAATTGGAAGATACTGCCGTGAACATTAGGCTTCTTGGCCATTACACAAGCGTCATTAACCAGATAACGTGTGGGGAAATTGTCGCAGCCATCCACGACAATGTCGTAGTCTTTGATAATCTCCATGATGTTTTGAGAGGTGAGCTTTTCCTGATAAGTTACGACTCGGACATCAGGATTGAGCGCCTGAATGGTCAGCTTGGCGGATTCTGTCTTAGGCATTCCGATCCGATCGTTGGTATGGAGAATCTGTCTTTGCAGGTTGGAGAGATCCACCACATCATTGTCAATGATCCCCAAGGTCCCTACGCCCGCGGCCGCTAGATAATATGCAGATGGGCAGCCTAATCCCCCCGCACCTACCATGAGCACCTTGGCCTTGAGGAGCTTAGCTTGGCCTTCTTCACCTACCTCTGAAAGGAGAAAGTGACGGCTATACCGGGTCACCTGTTCGGGGGTAAATTGATGGTCCTGGGCCCACTTAAAGCCGGCATTTTTCCAAGCCGTGTATCCGCCGGACATGGAAGTGACGTCTTCATAACCCATATCTTTCAAGGCCTTGCCGGCTAAAAGTGAACGAACTCCTCCGGCACAATAAGCTATAATAGGGATCGACTTATCGGGAATCGTAGACTCAACTTTGATTTCGAGAAAACCGCGAGGTAAAGAGACAGCGCCTACTAAATGGCCTTCCCGGTACTCATCCTTTTCCCGGACATCCAACAGGAGACGCTTCCCGTTATCTTCCGCAAGCTTTTTGGCTTCCTGAACCGAGATCTCAGGGACCTCTTTTCGAGCCTCATCCATTAGCTGCTGATAGCTCTTACCCATATTTGCTCCTAATTTCTCAAAGCAATCAGTTCTTCTAAAATTCTTAGACCTTATAGGTCTTTTTTATACACGATTTGGGCAAATGTCAAGATTGGTAACAAAACTGGTCGTAAAACCTCCCTTTTTTGCTCATGATCGATATCGGGGCTAATTTTTCGGCCACATCCCTCATCTTCCCTTGGGGTCTAAGATGTCCCTTAGGCCGTTACCCAAGAAGTTGAAGGCGAGGATTGTGAGAAAAATGGCGAGGCTGGGAAAGACGATAACATGGGGATAGCTCCGCATGGCACGCCAACCGTCTTGTGCCAGTGTCCCCCAACTGGTTCCCCAATCGCTATAAGGGTCGTTGATGCCTAGGCCAATGAAGCTCAACGTAGATTCCGCCAAGATCGCGGCGGGGATGCTAAAGGTCAAGGTGACCAAAACGGGAGCCATGATATTGGGAAGGATGTGCTGTAGAACGATCCGAATCCGAGAGGCTCCTATAGCCCTGGCTCCTTCGACATAAGTTAATTCCTTGGCCTGGAGTACCTGTCCGCGCGTGATGCGGGCAAAGCGGACCCAGGTGACAAGCCCGAGGGCTATGAGGACACCTGTGATATTGCGTCCGAACAATAGCGAGAGAAGAATAAAGATAAGAAGATCAGGCAAGCTGTAGAAAACATCTACAATGCGCATGAGCAGGTTATCCAAGACTCCCCCGGCGTACCCTGAGATGAGACCGTAGAATGTCCCGATGACCAAAGCGATCACGGCAGTCCCAATGCCCACCACGATAGAGACGCGCGCACCGTAAAGGATGCGAGTCAAAAGGTCTCTTCCTAATCCATCTGTGCCCATCCAGTGACTCCAACTGGGTCCTTCCAAGATATGGTTTTCTTCGAGTCCCCCTGGAGCATAGGGGGAAAGCAGCGGGGCGAAGAACCCCGCGAGGCTGACTATGAGAATAAAAACAAGGCTCCAAATAAGCATTGGGTCCCCGCACAGCCCGCTCCATCGTCTTCTAAATTTCTTTTTGTCATTCATGGATTTTCAATGACTTCTTATTCTGGGATCTATAAACGAGTAAAACAGATCCACTAAAAGATTGGCGCACACCAAGAGCGTCGTGTATACCAATGTCACTCCCATGATGAGAGGATAGTCTCGGTCCGTCACTGCAGTGATAAAGAACCTTCCCATGCCGGGGATGGCGAAGACATATTCGACAACAAAAGAGCCAGTTACCAAGGTTGCAAAAAGCGGGCCCATTACGGTTAGGATGGGGATTAGGGAATTGCTCAAGGCATGCTTAAAAAGGACGATGGTTTCCTTGAGCCCCTTGGCGCGGGCGGTCCGGATAAAATCCTCTCCCAGGGTTTCGAGAAGGGTAGAGCGGAGAAGATACGATAGATACGCGGCGGGGGCTGCCCCAAGAGTGATGGTTGGGAGAACGGCACTGGTCATTTGCCCCCATCTTCCGGCCTGGAACCAACCGAGTTGAAGAGAAAATATCCAGATGAGCAATGCCCCCAAAATAAAATGAGGCAGCGAAATACCCAGAGTGGCTATA
>JAPUHZ010000417.1 GCA_027297485.1 Deltaproteobacteria bacterium | reverse complement strand
AGCCAGGGGAGACGACCGTCGCCGTGACCGTCACCGATTCCGGCTGCACGAATATTCCCTTAGTGGGGGCCGATGTCATATTGAGTTCGACGTTTGTTCCCGGCTCCGGAGGGCACGCCCATATAGAGGTGGAGCGAGAGGGTACGGGGAAGTTTTTTATGGGAGATAGTGAAATAGGTAAAACCGTTGAGGGGCTAATAACGGACGAGGAAGGAAAGATTCCGGAGTTTACTTACAAAGCAGGGATTGTGGGTTTGAAGGAGACGATCAACGCAGAAGTAATGTTCAAAGAGGAAATGGTAACGGGCGAGGCTGAACTGACTATTGCGATTGAAGGTTTGTCCCCTCTGCCTGACTCAGAGGAATATATTTTGACAGGCAGTACGAGTAGACACCTGCTGAACAACCACTATGCAGCCGATGGCATGGAGTTTCGTATCTTAAACCTTGCCCGGCTTTTCAGGGCAATACGCACACAACTTTTTGGTCTTACGGGCGGCCTCAAAATCAATGACATCAGCCTTCCGAATGGCGGCGTATTCGATCTATGCGGCGATTTGACAACATGTCCTGGTGAGGAGAAACCATTTAAGGGGCATTCTTCTCATGAGATAGGTATCGATGTCGATATTGAATCTACCGATAGCAATAACGTCTCCATTGTGGGGCAACGCCACTTGCTACGGATTTTTGCGAGGGAAATGGGTTGTAGGAACATTGGACCAACTCATCATCGCTGCGACAGGCCAATAATAGGGCAAATTGCTGAGCCGTAGTAGGGCAATAAGTGGGGGTTACTATGAGAGAACAGGCTTTACTTTACATACGGTTTTTCTTTGCGTTTCTTTTGCTCCGATTCTGGTTACCCGCAATGGCCTATCCTCAAGCTTTCCCTGATCCAGCAACCGTTCTTGCCGATCTGGATGTGAGCGTGGAGGTGACCTTCAATCCTATTAATGGCGTTTATACCTACGCCTATACCATCACAAGCGGACCAGATAATCTAAGAGAGATCGTTATGTTTGGCGTTGATATCGCGACCGCGAACCCCATCACGCCTGTTCCGGACCCCGATTTGGTCAGTGATGAGAGCTTCCTTCTAAAGGATTTCGCTCCAACCAGATCGGCGCCTGTTGGACTTCAGTCTCCGCCGGGGTGGATGACAGGGGTGGGTGGTACTGGGGAGGTAGTGTGGGGATCCGCAGGCGCGCCCTCCACTCTCTTTCCCGCGAACCCTAGCCTTTTTCCGGGCAATTCGCTAGGAGGCTTTGTCATCCAGAGCAAGGCACCCCCAGGGCCGAGATCATTTATTGTATTCCCGAAAATCTTAGATCTGTATGAAGGGTTTGGAGACGAACTTGAAACATTAGATGTGCCTCAGGTGGAAGATTATAACGTGAAGGGCCAGACCACCGGCCCGGTTCTGGCGGAGGAACTCACGCTTATCGATGCCAAGGGGCAGCGGCCTTCAGACGTCAACACCTTCCTGAAATTTTCCAACCCCCTCGTGACAAGTACCACCCTGCCCGCAGGGGTGAAGATCTTCGATCTAGTGATCTTCTATGGACCCACGATCAACCCGGCTACCTTTGGGGCTGTGCTCAACGGCGCGGATATCGCGCCCAGCTTTACCGTCAGCCCGGGAGGCGCCAGTGTGGTGCGGCTGGATCTGGTTGATGGACGTAACACGCTGGTTTTATCGGTCGACGGGGTGCGCTCCGACGGCCGGACGGGCCGGGACACGGACCGGCTCACCTTTATCGTACCCAGCCCATAGCTTTAGATCGATTGCTGTTTGATGAAGCGAATCCTAACGACGTGGACTTTATTTTTTTCTCTCCTATTCACTGTAACTTTACTCATTACGGACAATCCTGGCCTGGGATCGCAAGAGTTAAGATCTCCGTGGGCAACGTACCCACAGATTCGTAGTTGTTAAGACGGTCTTATGCCCTTGACTTCGGGCGATACTAAGTCTAGCTTAATAATACGCTGGAACTCTAGGGGGAAACTGTGATGGCACCTGAAACATCTGAAATCGCTCAAGAAACCGCCCATGAGGCGGGGTTGAAGCTGACCGACAGCGCAATTCAACAAGTTAAGACTATTTTGGCACGTGAAAAGCTCGAAGGGCATGGGTTGCGGGTCGCTGTGGTAGGGGGTGGCTGCTCGGGCTTCTCGTACAAGCTAGACTTTGAAAAAGAACAGAAACCTGGTGACATGCTTCTGGAAATGGACGGGCTTGAGGTCTATCTCGATGAGTCGAGCGCCAAACATCTAGAGGGGACTGTCATCGACTATGTGAGCGGTCTGCACGGAGCCGGCTTCAAGTTCAAAAATCCGAACGCGACCGGCACCTGTGGATGCGGCACATCGTTCTCTGCCTAAAAAAGCTCCAAGCATTCAGCAATCAGCTCCCACGTAGGGCAGGAAGTCGCAAGGCAAGAGTGCAAGGCCTCTTTCTATTGCCTATTACTTTCCTGCCTAATAGCTGAAGCACGATAGCTTCTCCTCAATTGACACTCAGCCCATAACTTGGTAACGAGAGAAGGAAATTTTCCCGGAGGGATTTTTGAAGGCTGTTCAGATCCATGAGCATGGGGGGATAGACAAGCTCTGCTACGAGGAAGTAGAGCAACCGAAGCTGAACTCACCTACGGAGGCTATCGTTCAGCTTAAGGCAGCGGCGTTAAACCGTATCGATGTCTGGAACCGTCTCGGGTTGACCGGCATGGATATTTCCTTGCCCCACATCTTGGGCGCAGATGGTGCCGGGCTGGTCGTAGAAACAGGCGGTGCAGTCACAAACGTGAAAGAGGGTGATGCCGTTTGTCTCTATCCGCCAAGCGGATGCGGAAAATGCGAGTTCTGTATCACAGACAGAGATTTTATGTGCATCCATTTGCGTGTGCTGGGTGAGCGAGAAAACGGCACTTACGCCGAGTATGTTAAGCTTCCTACGCGAAACTGCTTTCCGATTCCCTCCGGGCTTTCATTCGAAGAGGCAGCAGCCTTCCCCCTGGTTTTTCTAACCGTCTGGAGGATGTTGGTAACCAATGCGGAACTCAAGCCCGGAGAGCATGTCTTGATTCTGGGTATTGGAGGGGGAGTCGCCTCGGCCGCACTCCAAGTGGCGAATCAGATGAGAGCACACGTTATCATCACGTCTAGCAGCGACGAAAAATTGGAGATGGCCAAGAACTGGGGAGCGGACCATGGGATCAATTATCTTAGGAGCGACTTCACGAAGGAAGTAAGGGCCTTAACCGGGAAGCGGGGTGTAGATGTAGTGGTTGACTGTGTGGGGGGGGAGAGTTGGGTGAAGAGCCTTGCGGCCTTAGCCAAAGGAGGGCGGTTGGTAACTTGTGGGGCGACCGCAGGAGCTAATCCCCAGACCGACATCCGGCGCATCTTTTGGAACCACTTGAAGATCTTTGGTTCGACTCTAGGTAGTCGAGAGGAGTTTCGCCAACTCCTGAGCTTCATGCGCACCTCTAAGATCAGGCCGATTATCGATCGGCTCTTTCCCCTGAAGGAGGCGGCGGCAGCCCAGCATCGGCTTGAAGAAGGCAAACAATTCGGCAAGATCGTTCTACAGACCATGGATTGACATAAGGATGGGGCTATAGCAACAAACTGTTTTTACCCAGCACAGGAGTTAGTTTGCCGGGGCAGATGATATGCGGGTGATCGGAGGAAAAGCAAAAGGGCGCCGCCTCAAAGTCCCCAAGGGTCAAGCCCTTCGTCCCACCGCCGCTCGGGTCAAGGAGGCACTTTTCAATATCCTGCCCCATGACCTCTCTGGGTTTAAAGTCCTGGACCTCTTTGCGGGGACAGGCAACCTCTCCGTTGAGGCGCTGAGTCGGGGTGCGGCAGAGGCCATTTTGGTCGATGTATCCCGCGAGTCAGGAAAAGCATCCCGTGCGAACCTCCAGGCCCTGGGCCTTTCCCACAGGTCAAAGGTATGGGGTGCTCCGGTTCTCCGATCCATACGTCTTCTGTCGCGGAGAGGAGAAAAATTTGATCTTATTTTACTTGATCCGCCCTACGAAAAAAATTGGGTCGGACAGATCCTTAGGGCTATCGCTCAGGAAGGGTTACTGAGGGAGGCAGGGGTTTTGGTTGCGGAGCATAGTGTGAGAGAAGGGGTAGAAGAGAGTTATGGTCCTCTTGGTCTTCAGGACCAACGTCGATACGGGAGCACCCTGCTCTCTTTTTTCCGGTTAAAGACAAGCTAGGACTAATGGACACGAGGATATGAAAAAAATGGCACGAACCAATGTAGCAGTCTATCCCGGCTCCTTTGATCCAATCACTGACGGGCATGTCGATCTTATCAGGCGTACGCTGCGTGTCTTTGATCGGGTCATTGTGGCGATTTCCATGAATCCGGAGAAGGATAACTCCCTCTTCAGCGTGGAAGAGCGTCTGGAGATGATCCGCGAGGTCTTTCGAGGACTCGGAAAGCGCGTCAAGGCGGACAGTTTCAAGGGATTGTTGGTAGACTACGCCGAGAGAACCGGAGCCAAAGTCATCATCCGAGGGCTGAGGGCGGTCTCTGACTTTGAATATGAGTTTCAGATGGCGACGATGAATCGTGGGCTCAAGCCAAACATCGAGACCCTCTTCATGATGACCGGCGGATCCTACTTTTATATTAGCTCGGGTCTTGTTAAGGAGGTCATCAGCCTGGGAGGCGACGTGTCCGAATTGGTTCCAAAGAATGTCCTGAGAAAACTCAAAGAGAAGTTCAAGAGTTGACATAGTGTTGAAAAACCCTGTTTTCTGGCCGGTCAAAAAGGTCCCAGATACAAGGCGCACGCATATCGCAATTCGTGTCCGTGACTCGTGTTCACAAACGAGCACGAATGAGAGCGAGGCGGTCGAGCGCAACGCAGTAGATGGGCCTTTTTCAACGGTCTGTTGAGGTCTCAATAGCTTATGAAGTTGAGCGCGAGAGTGAAAGTTATCAAACCGTCAGTTACTTTGGCCGTAACTGCCAGGGCTCAAGCCCTGCGCTCCCAAGGTATCGATCTAGTCAACTTTGCCGCCGGCGAGCCTGATTTTGACACCCCTGAACACATTAAACAGGCGGCAGTTCAGGCGCTCAGGAAAGGGATGACCAAGTATACCGACGTGAGGGGCATAGAGCCTTTGCGAGAGGCGGTTGTAGAAAAATATCGACATGACTACGGACTCCTATACAACAAGGATGAGGTCTTGGTAAGTTGTGGGGGAAAACACGCGCTCTATAATGTTTTCCAGGCGATCCTCGATGAAGGAGATGAGGTCATTATTCCGGCCCCTTACTGGGTCAGTTACTTGGATATGGCCCTGTTATGCGGAGCGGTTCCAAGGATTGTCCCAACGAGGGAGGAAAACGGGTTTCGGATATCCCCGGAGGAGTTACAGGCAGTGCTCACCCCTCGGACCCGTGCCTTTATTCTCAACAGCCCGAGTAACCCTACCGGGGCAGCCTATGGCCGGGACGACCTTGCGGCCTTGTCTCAGGTCTTAGAGCAGAGTGAGTGTCTCATCATTTCTGACGATGTCTATGAGAAGATCGTTTATGATGATTTTCTTTTTCATAGCATTGTCGCCATAAACCCGAAACTGCGAGATCGAACGATCCTGATTAATTCCGTGTCCAAGACCTATGCAATGACCGGATGGCGCATCGGTTTTGCGGTCGGGCCGGCCCCCGTGATCTCAGCCGCGGCCAAAATCCAGAGCCAGAGCACTTCCAATCCCACCTCTATCGCCCAGGCAGCGGCCCTTGAGGCCCTGCGCAGCCCGCAGGATCAGGTGGGGGAGATGGTACGCGAGTTTCAAAAGAGAAGGGATGTGATCGTCAAGCGTCTGAATGCTATGAAGGGGATACGGTGCTTTAATCCTCAAGGGGCCTTTTATGTCTTTCCCAACTTCCGTCCCTTGCTGGGAAAGAAGGGAAAGGGTAAAAGGATCGACTCTGCCTCTGAGCTGGCTGAGTTTTTCCTAGAGGAGGCTCAAGTAGCTACGGTCCCAGGCGAGGACTTCGGCTCACCAGAGAATATTCGCTTTACTTACGCGAGCTCTTTAGAGGACATCGAGAAAGGCTGTGACCGCATCGAAGCGGCGATCAAAAAGCTCGTCTAGGAGACCGCATGCCTTAACTTCCGCTACTTACCAGCCAAAAGCCTGGCACATATTCGGACCGACAACACAGTGGAGTCTGCAAGATTAAGTTGTAGAGAATTCAAACGAATCCACGCGGCAAGCATCAACGCTATGCCGCTAAGCTGCATACGCCAGCTTAAGCGGCGGGTTAGATTGAATTGTATCAGCGCGCTTTCCAGTAACCCGGTTTTCGTCGCCCGTGGGCTACTGCGACAATCTGGATAGTCTCACCAACTTCACGATAAACAATAGCGAAAGGAAATCTTCGTAAAAGAAATCGGCGTGTGCCGTGAAGGTGAGCGGGCCAGTGCATAGGACCCTCTGAGATAAGTTCGACGGCGCGGTCTAGTTCCGCAAGGAAAGCCGCTGCCGCAATTTGATTCCGCTCGTGATACCATCTGTAAGCCGCCTGAGCCTCCGCGACTGCTTCAGGATGAATATCGACAGGCGGCTGAGCCATTACCGGCCGGAGATTCTACGGCGGGCTTCAGACCACGGGATGGGCTTAACCTTTCCCGAATCGAGCTCCCTCAGCCGCCGATCTATTTCAGCGTGCCAAGCCGTTTCCGCGTCCTCGTCCACCTCTTGGTCCAGGCTGTCTAGAAGAGAGCCAGCAAGCGCAGCTCTCGCTTCCGGCGGAAGCTTGAGGGCCTGCTTCAGCAGGTTTTCTGGGTCTTGCTTCATAAAAGTAATACTACACCTTGAAGGATGCTTGTTTCAATCTAACTACTAAGTATACTGCCACAATCTTGGCAGTGTATTAGGTTTCAGTTTCCCGTTCTCACGGAAGCAAAACTGCGAGAAATATCGCACCCCTACAGAGAACCTGTCAAGTGTTATTGATCCCCATTGGAACAGTATCAGGCTTGAGTTATTCGTATGACCTCATATGAATCCTACCCCTGCTGGGTTTCCGTTGTTCCAGCTGCCGGCTCGGCAGACTTTCGCTTGAAGAGTTTAGTCGGACGCCACAGGCCATGAGCGGAGTAGCAGTTCCAA
>JAPUHZ010000416.1 GCA_027297485.1 Deltaproteobacteria bacterium | reverse complement strand
CCTAACCCAGGGATGGAAAAAATCGTCTCGATAATGATACTCCCGCCAATTAAGCCGGGCAGGATCGAGGCAAAGATAGTGACCATCGGTATGAGAGAATTCCGCAACACGTGTTTGAAAACGACGATGCGTTCCGGAAGTCCTTTGGCCCTGGCCGTACGGACAAAATCCTGGCCTATAACCTCGAGCATCCCCGTCCGCATGTAGCGTGACAAACCCGCGAACCCCGCGTAGGAGAGCAGAAGAACCGGGAGAAATAAGTGCCAAAGCTGATCCGTCAGTCTCTCCCAAAACGGCCACGTGGGAGAATAATCAATAGAGGTAAGTCCTCCCGGGGGGAACAGGTAGAAAAAGTCCCCACCACAGAGAAAGACGAGGGCCATGGTGCCGGCCCAAACTATGGGGGTGGCAAAGAGGATAAAGGCCGCGAGAGTGGTGATCTGATCGCCAAAAGAATAGGAGTGAGTGGCGGAATAGATACCCAATGGAATGGCAATTAGGTAGATAAGTAGGATCGAAAAGATATTCAGCTTGATGGTGACCGGGAGGCGCTCGAGGATTTTACCCAGGACTGGTTGATTGTCCTTGAACGAATCACCAAAATTCAGAGTGAACAAATTTTTCAACCACAATCCATATTGAACGTGGAGGGGTTGATCAAGACCGAACTGTGCCCGCCATTGGGCCAGGGCCTGATCGACAACACCCCTCTTTTCTATCGAGATCCCTACTGCCGCACCTCCTGCCAGCCCTCCACCGGCCATGAGCTCTGCCGGATCTCCCGGGGCTAGGCGCATAATCAGAAAACTGATTAACGTGACTCCTATAAAGGTCGGAACGAAGAGAAACAAGCGCTGCAAGATATAGCGCCACATATTTTACCCCTACCGAGCTGTGGGTTTGTTGGTGTATCTCTGGGAGGAACGAGGGACCCACCACTCGAGGGACCTTAGCCCCCCGCTAGGCAATACCTCCACATCTTTAAATCGCCGATTTACCGCAGAAATTGACTTGCGCATAAAAAGGAAGGTGTAGGGTTGTTCATCGTGAAGAATTTGCTGGAATTCGCGGTAAAGTTCAATTCGCTTTTCCGGATCGAACTCCCGCCGATAATTTTCCAGGATTTCGTCTACCCGCGCACTCTTATAGCTGATCATGTTGGAACCTTTATTTGCTGCCTGAGAAGAATGCCATAGTTGGTAGGCGTCCGGTTCATTGACGCTCATGGCCCAGCCGAGGATCATCGCATCAAACTTGTGGTTCCTTACATCATCCAGGAAAATCGTCCAATCGAGCTGCCGCACGGTAGCCGTAATTCCGTGCTTCTTTAGCTCATCCTGCAGGGTAAGTGCCACACTCTTACGAATCTGATTGCCTGAGTTAAACTTGATCTCAAAACGGAAGGGAATTGTTTTGCCATCCATCATCTTGTCCAGCACTCCATCTCCATCAGTGTCCCTCCAACCGACTTCCCTTAGAAGTGCCAAGCCCTTCTTAGGATCGTAGGGATAGCTCTTAAGGCTCTTGTCATATTCAGGACGGAAAAAGTAAATAGGGCTATCCACCACCTTTCCGAGATCGAAAAGGATCGTTTTCACCATCTGCTTGCGGTCGGTAAGATAGGTCATCGCTTTGCGGACTCGCTTGTCCTGGAAGATCGGATGGGAGTTGTTCCATCCGATATAGGTGTAGCCGGGAGAGAAGTAGAGGAGCTTCTGGTAGTCCTTCTCAAACTTCTTACTCCCCGTTTGCCGCAGGTGCTGGAGTGGCTGGAGGTTCATCTCATCCAGACCACCGCTCTTTAACCTTACGAGAGCGGCATCCAGATTATTAATAACTCGGTACCTGTGGATATCGAGATAGGGTTGATCGACACCCTTCTTTCCCATTCCCCAATAATTTTGATCACGCTCCAATATAACTTCTTGCCCGGTCTTCCATCCTTTAAACTTATAAGGCCCGCTTCCCATTGGATTGCGGCTGAAGTTTTTGTTGAAATTATCAGCAAATTTCCTCACCGTCTCAGGTAGTTGAGAGATCTCTCGTGTGAGCTCTCGGACTGTTATATCCTTAAGGAGATTTTCCGGATCATAGTAATGGTGTGGCAGGACATCGATACCACCGAGCACACTCTCATTGAGAAAATAGGGCTCCTTGGTGATAAAGCGGATTGTGTAGTCATCAAGGAGCTTAGCGTCCACCACTGAAGCATAATAAACACGGGTAAAGGGAGCGTTTACCAACGGGCACTTAATCGCCTTGATGCTGAAAAGAACATCTTCTCCCGTGAGGGGGCGTCCATCCTGAAAATGGACGTCACGACGGATCTTAAAAGTATAGCTAAGCTTGTCGTCCGAGATGACAGGACGTGATTCTGCAAGCTGAGGCTTGAGTTCCAGTGTACGCGGGTCTCGCGTAAGAAGTCCTTCGACAATATATCCTAGGATTGAACTTGCTCCAGCGTCGTTGCTGGTGAGCGGATTGAGCTGCTCAGGATCACTCAACATATGGGCAATCAACCAGTCCCCCGTTACCGGAGTTGCAGATTTTTCATCGCTAACAACAGACTGGCCATTGCGACTATTGGTCTCAGCCTTCTCTCCGCCTCCACATCCCACCAGAAAAAAAAGAGCAAGAAAAAGCAGGCAACCGCTTTTTTTCATGACCCCTTAGCCCCCCAAAGATTCAAGGGGGACCTCTCTCACGTGATTAGGCCTCTGTTGTACGAAGAAGTGTGCGGGAAGAACGACATTCACCTCCGGTTCTTGGTAGCGGATCTCCAAACGCCTCTCTAGAGCAGGGGCATCCAGTAAAATCTTTAAAGGGAATAGACCAGCGGGCGTAGGGGAAAAGTCGGAGAAAATAGCGCTCAATTCTATCTCTCCATCGGGATCTGAGCGCTCCCACTTAACTGGAACCCCCAGTGTCGGATGAAAGGTAACCACTTCCCTTCGCCCTCCGGCATCCTCACCGTAAATGGAATTTCCCTCCCCCTCCCAGCGGCCCTGAATATCTACCGGTGGCAACCCCAGCAGAAGGGCTGTGATCTCTCCCAACTCCAAGGGGATTTGGATGTAACGCAAGAGATTTTCCTTGGAACTCCTGCCGCGATAGAAAAGTCCCTCGCGCGGATGGAACCCCATGACCTCATCGGCATCCACCGTGACGATCAGTGTAGCGCCCCAATGAGAGAGGGTCTCCAAGCGCAGCCGGTCAGGCCGGTGAACTAAAATTGCCTCCTGAAATCCACCTGACCCGTCTGCCCCCCAATAATAAACTTTCGCCAGGGTACGCAACGATCGAAATTGATCGGCCCTTTGGACAAGGCTATGAACGAGCTCTCCGAGATCCCGACTCCTTGAGGGGACAGATTTAATTCCGGTAGTTGTTTGAGGCGCAATCGGCGCGCAGCTTAAGATGCCGCCGAAAATTCCTGCGAGGATAAGACAACCTGTGGCTGGCAGGCAACTTTGTCCCTCCCAGCGTAGGTGTTTCAAATTTTCCTCTCCAAGAGTTGGATCTTTTTACGGACCCTCTCTAACTGCTCCTCCTCTTTGGATCTCTCCAGGGCCTCTCGATAGCGCTCTAAGGCCCCATCCTGCCTGCCGACCTTCTCGTAGGCATCCCCAAGATGTTCGATGATCGTAGGGTCATCGTTGGCCAGCTCCACCGCCTGTTCCAGTTGCTCCACCGCCCCTTGATAGTCGCCTTTCTGGTAATAGACCCATCCCAAGCTATCGATATAGAATCCATCGTTAGGCTCGATCTTAAGGGCCTTGAGAATCAGAGCCTCGGCCTCGTCGAGATGAACATTCATCTCGGCCCAGGTGTACCCTAGGTAGTTCAGGGCGGCTGCATTTTTCGGATTCAGTTCGATGGCCTTTTTCATGTGCTCGATGGTTTTTGCTCTGTTTTTGTTCTCGTCATAGAGCGCCCCAAGTTGAAAATGAACCAGATCGTTCTTGGGATCCAAAGCTACCACCTGCTCCATGATCTCAATGGCCTTATAATAATCTTTAGCCTTGCGGTACAGAGAGGCCAAAAGCCCGAGGATCTCCTTTTGGTCCTTCCTCTTCTGCAACGCTGCCTGGATCGCTTCTATCGCCTTGGGGATCTCATCACGCCGATCATAGAGGTACGCTAGCTGGATGCGGGCATCAGCAAAGTATTCGCTTTTTTCCGGGATGCGAGAGAACTCTTCCAAGGCCCGCTCGTAGGCCTTCATCTGGGAATAGGTCGAGCCGAGATAGTAGCGGGCCCGATCATTCTCGATATCAGAAGCCAGGACTAGGTTAAACTCTGTAGCCGCTCGCTCAAAATCGCCCTTTTCATAATGGATGAGGCCGATCTTTGTCCTTGTCTCGCGGGGATCTGCCTCGATGGCCTCGAGCTTTTGAAACTGGGTAAGGGCCTCATCCAGCTTGTTCTGACCCACGTACAGTTTGCCCAGTCTCTTCCTTGCCCACACACTTTTGGGATTGTCTTGAAGGAGTTTTTGGTAGGTCTGGATGGCATCCTCCGTTTTTCCCTGGAGTTCATAAACCAAGGCCAAGTCCATCAATACCGCCTTAGACCTAGGGTTCAGTTCAAGGGCCTTGCGGTAACTCTCCTCCGCTGCCGGATAGCGCTGGCTCTTGGCCCGAACCCGCCCAAGATAGTAGTGTCCAAGAACGGATCTAGGGTTAAGGGTGAGAAGTTGATCGAGGCTTTTCGTAGCCTTATCATAATCCCCCAACATCATGTGGAGGGACCCCAAATAAAGAAGGGCCTCCTGATTATTGGGATCATGGCGGAGGACCTCGTCGTATTCTTGGACTCCCCTGGACTCCTCTCCCATTGAAGAATAAAGGCCCGCCAAAAGGAGATGGTTCTCCACCCTCTCAGGCTCCAGACGGGACGCCTCTTCCGCCTCTCTCAAGGCCTCTTTCAGGTTACCCTCTCGGAGATAGAGTGTGGCTAGGCGGAAGCGTAGATAGGAAGCGGTTGGATCGGCTTGAACGGCCGCCTCGTATTCTCTGAGGGCCTGACTAAACTCCTGCTGGCCTAACAGGATCTGCCCTTTCATGAAGTGACCGAAGGCCTTGGCCTCTGCTGGAATATCAACCTTATTCTGCCGGAGAAAGGGGGGTTCGGACTGCCGAACCAGTTCTTTCGGCGGTCCTTTTAGTTGAGCTACCGAAGGGGCACAGGCCGTAAAGAGCGCTAAAAAACCAATGCCCAAAATGGAGAGAAATCCCATTACTAAAAAGTTAACATACTCCCAAGGGAGCGTCAATCTAGAGCCTTTTCTCTTCTCCCTGATCCCCATTTATGCTAATTTTCAACAGACCGTT
>JAPUHZ010000415.1 GCA_027297485.1 Deltaproteobacteria bacterium | reverse complement strand
GAGTTGGAGAGGCGTGGTCGGTGTGGTCAAGCCGACCATGAGACCGGGATCACTGGAGGAATTCATTCGGCTGCTCCCTGAAGGTATCGGAGTGATACCCTTGTTTCTCAATATCCGGCGGGGGACCGAAGACGAGTTTCGCCAGGTTATGGAGGGCTTTGAGCAGAAAGTGGCTGAGCTGGCAGAGCTGAAAGTCGATCTCATTCATCCTGAAGGGGCGCCTCCCTTTATGGTGCGTGGTTATAAAGGGGAGCGAGAGATCGTCGAAAAATGGGAGAAGAAACATAAAATTCCGATCGTTACGTCGGGCATGACTCAGGTGGAGGCTTTACGGACTCTCAAGGTGAAGAAGATTCTGGGAGTGACTTATTTTTCGGGAAAAATCAACGATACTTTCTCCCGCTATTTTGTTGAGGCCGGGTTTGAAGTCGTTGCCATGGCAGGGATCTCGGTCCCCTTCGAGGAGGTCGGAAAATTGTCTTCTCAGGAGGTCTACGCTCACACCCGGAAGGCCTTCTTAAAATACCCGCAGGTTGACGCGATCTACATGCTGGGTTCCGGATGGCGCACATTAGATATCATCAGCCTCCTGGAGCAAGACCTTCAGGTGCCGGTGGTTCATTCGGTGCCGGCAAGGGTCTGGGCTATTCAGAAAAGGCTGCATGTGAGGCAGCCGGTTAAGGGCTATGGTCGGCTGTTAGAAGAGATGCCTTAAATTAGCCAAACGTTCGTCTTTTAATGTGTGGCAACCGAAAGGGCCCGCTCCGCCTCACGCGGGAGATCTAGTGGGACGAAATAACCCGCCGGGTAGAGGTAGTCCTCGCCGGATTCGTCAATAATCCTGACGTACATGTCCTTAGCGGCGCGCGCATCGGGGAGAATCCGGTAAACCTTGCTGATCTCTAGATCTTCAGCCCCTTCGTTCCGAACACAGATCACAAACTTTTTTTTATTCCGCTTCATAAGCGCTAATCCAAAAATCGCTTAATCTTAAGTTTTACTTTACCAATTCCGTGGGCTTCATACCAGTGTAACTCTGCTCGATATACCGCGCCACTTCTAAGGCGGACAGTCGCCCTTCCCTTGAGCTTTCGCCAACGACCAGATCGTAGCGTCTTCGAAGCCGCGCAATGTCGCGGATCGACCTTCCAATAGCAATAGCCTCCACACCCTCAATCTCTCCGACGATTTCAAAGTACACGACTCTCCATATGCCACAAAACCGAGCAGACGGCTAACTATAAGTATATTGTTCGGTATAGCACAGCGTTATTTCAGTATAGCAGGTTACGTCGCTGTTTGCCTTAGAAGTGATACGTCAACGCTCAGGCCCAGTTCTTCACTCGAAGGCCAGGTACCAGCTTGATGATGTAGATGCAGATGTTCGTGTCGAGACGGAATACTTTTCGCTAAAACTTCACGAATATGTCCTTGGCCTCGTCGCCGGTGAGCTGTTTGATCGTTGTGATCCGGTCACTAAATTCTTTTAACGTCCCTAAAGAGCTTGGACCCACGTCGATAAGAATTGAGAAGAGGGAGAAGCCGAGTCTTTCTTTTTCCCTGCGGAACTGTTCCGCCCAATCCGGCGTCACTTGACACTCACCGTCGGTGATAAAGACAATATCCCCTTTTTTGTAACGTGATTTTCTAAGACAGTCCAGGGCCGCGTCCAGGGGTTTTTCAAAGTCCGTACCGCCGCCGGGAAAGTATTCCGCCAGATCCATGACCTTTCCCATTTCCACCTCATAGCGTTCCCTCGGATTCATATCGAGGAGTTGAAGGGGCGTATCCTGAGAGGAGAAGCAGATGGAATGGAAGGGCCTGCGCTGACGTCGAGCGATCTCCAGCAAAGTGAGAGTTACGGCCTTGGACCAGATCTCCTTTTCCCCCGCCATCGAAGAGCTGCCGTCCAGGCAAACTACCATAGGCCCTTTGCCTTTCTCTTCGATTCCCCTCAAAGAATATTGGAGGAGTTCTTGATCAAGGAAGCGGCGGTAAAAATCCCTGTGCAAGATCGGATGGTGTAGGGTCAGGAGTTCGTGCGGAAGAAGACGGTTGATAGAATCTCCCCTCTCCACTTCCAGGATCTCCTCACTGGAGCGCTCAAAGATCTTCTTGCGGAGCGCCAAGGCATGAAACTTCATCCGACCTACCATCCGTGCGAGCTTCTTGAGCTTCTCGTTCCCGGCAAGTCTCTTGCCCAGCTCCAGCTTCTTCCCGGGCGGTGAGCGATATCCGGTTCCTAGTGTCAAGCTCCAATGTTCCGCCTCCTCTGCGGCCTCTTCAAGTTGTTTTGCCACCTTGATGGCCTCCGCTTGGAAGCGAGAGGTCGCCTTTGCCTCTAATTGGCCAAGATCTTCTTTTAACCTTCTCGTCTTTTGGCGCAGGAGGGCCTCGGCGCCGTCAAATTCGCCTTCCAGCCTATCCTTTGCTTTTTTCAAGGTTTTTTCCGCATCCCTGGACAGTTGCTTTTCAGAGAGTTGTTCCGCCTCCGTCAGCTCTTCCTTTTTTTCCTCTGTGATCTCCTCCTGTTTTTTCATGTCCCACAGATCGAGCATGTCGCGGCGTGTAAGAACCTTTTCCGATTTGAGCAGGGAGACGATACCCTCACCTAAAAGGAGAGTGCAGAGTCCCGCCTTGGCCTCATCCAACAGAGTCAGCTCGCGTAGGATGCGATAGAGGTTGCCTTGTTGCAGAGCTCTCAGAAGGATACTGTTAAAGAGTGTGCTCGACAGGAGATCTTCTTCTTTCAGGAAGATGATGTTGTACTTGAAAAGCAGGCAGAATAGGTCCAGGAGAAGGGAGGCAAAATGGGGAAGAAAAGTATTCCCCTCCTCTTCCATTGCACGTAGAGATGGAGAGTCGGATCGGAGCTTGGCATAGGCCTGGCGATCATAGGAATCGCTTTCAATCCAGCACGTGTTTTGTGGGAGGGGTTGAAGGATCCTCTTTCGGGGAACGATCCGTTTTTGTTTCTGGACCATTAGAATCCTTCCAGCATCTGGTGTTGGATCTCTTCGATCTCCTGCTTGACGGTCCCCACTTGTTCTATGGGTCGGCCGATCTTTTTGGCCTTTTCCATGATGTGATCGATCTTGGTCAGGATATTACGGAGCTTGGTGTGGACTTCTATCAGGGCCTGAGCGCGCAGCTCCTTGGTCTCCCATGGGCGCAGGGCGTAATCGCGGATCTCCCGAGACTGGTAGAGAAGCTCCTTAACTTCCTCTTCATAACCGAGAAGGAGCTCTCGGATGGTGGCACGGACCTCAGGGTGCTCTGCGGGATCGCGCCAGAGCACGTGTTCGAGGAAAAAGAGATCCTTTTCCGTGACCTCCCTTTCGCCGGTAAGATAGGCATGGGCTTGAAGGAGAGAGAGGGATTGTCGGTAGCGGCGATCTGAGGCGATGATGTTCTTCTTCCCAAGCTCCCGCCGGATATCGGCAATGGTTCGGTAGACATAATTGGGGATCTTGGTGGTTCGGACCTGGGTTTGCATTTCATGGAGATCCTCTAGGCTGATGGTGGTCCGCTCCGTTTGCCAAGGGGATTCGAGCATTCTGAGAAAGCGGAAATCTTCGGCGATGTAGCTCACCACAAAACGTAGCAAGAAACGGTCGTAAAGGGCCATAAGCTCGTCATCCTCCGGCAGCTCATTGCTGGCGCCGAAAAGGGTAAGCAGAGGGACAGGGATGATCTCCTTGCCGTTGTGGAAGAGACGCTCGTTGATAAGCGTGAGGATGGCATTCAGAATGGAGGAATTGGACTTGAAGATCTCGTCGAGAAAGGCGATGCGTGCCTCGGGAAGCTTCTGAGATGTGACCCTGCGGTAGTCATCCTGCTCTAACCCCTTTAGGCTTACCGCCCCAAAGATCTCCTCCGGAGTGGTAAAGCGGGTCAGGAGCCACTGAAAGTAATCTGCGCCCACGATACGGCGGCAGATCTCGTCAGCGAGCATAGACTTGGCGGTTCCCGGCGGACCGATGATCAGCACGTGCTGGGAGGAGAGAAGGGCGGAAAGGGCGCCATCGATCAGGTCACTGCGTTCCAGAAAGGTCTGCTTTAGCTCCTCACGAATCTTTTTGAGTTTTTCTTGTGCGGTCATTATCGAATCGATCAACATACTACCCTAGCAAATGGTCCTGAGAGAAACAATCTTTTCATGTTTCCCCTAATCCGTCGATAAGGCATCGACCTGAGCTCAGCCGAAGGGACGCTTGCTTCGTTGTCGCTTCGGGCTCGCATCCTCACGTACCGCTCTGAACGCTCCGGTGCGATTCCTCGCTCCGCCTTGCACCCGTCGCCTTCTCGACGGCCAGGGTTTTTAAGGTGTTGCATGCTTACGCACGGATTATGGGTTT
>JAPUHZ010000414.1 GCA_027297485.1 Deltaproteobacteria bacterium | reverse complement strand
AAAACTCTACCAGATGGAAGCTCTCCACAAACAAGAAAGCCCGATTCTCCCAGACAGACTCATCCATCTGATAGAGAATCGGGCTCCCGTCCTCAGTCCGATCTGTGTTCGGGCAGATCCTTTACCCCGAGGGAAGGGGCAACCTTCATGTTCCCTTCTGCCCTAACTATCGGAAGGGTATATAGACGAAGAAAAAACGAAAGTCAAGAAAAACTGTCGTAAGGCGTATAGGCCGTATCCGGCGGGCGCACCCGGACCTTTTCCAGAGGCACGTGCAGCTCTTCGGCCACGATCTGGCTCATAACCGTCCTCGATCCCTGCCCGATCTCTGATGTCCCGACCAGGAGAACCACGCTGCCGTCCGAGAGGACGTGCACGGTTGAGGTCGAAGCGAGGGGTGCACCCGGGTCCGTGACGCCAAAAGCCAGTCCTCGGCCCGCTCCCGTACTCGAAACGGGTCCATCCCAGCCGATCTCGTCTGTGACCAGCCGGAGGCCTTCCCTCAAGTCTGCATCGAGCGGTTTGCCCTTGGGCCTGAGCTCCTCACCGCGGTGCAGCAGGTTCTTCAAACGGAATGCTACCGGGTCGAGACCAAGCTTCCGGGCAAGAATGTCCATCTGCGACTCGTTGGCCCAGGCGGTTTGAGGCCCACCGATCGAACGAAACGAGGCGGCGGAGACCGTGTTCGTGTACACATTACTGCTAGCCGCTGTCACTGTCAAGTACTCTCCTCTTGAGCTCTAAAGCAGAATACCCGGACTTGACCGCCATCGCAATCGTCGGATATGCTCCTCCAGAGTGTTTCACAAAGTCTCAGCGAGCATGTTCCATCGTGCCTGGTGTGCCGGAAAGAACTTGACACGCCGGATTTTCTGTACTAGGAGGTGCTGATAATGGCGACAACACGGCTATGACAAGCGACCCTTTCAAACCCGTGCTTCGTTGTGTATCAAAATATTGATTCGGTCTGGATTGCGATAATTAATCATGTGACGGAGGTGACAATGATGGGAATCAAATCGTTCCGTTTGGCCTCGATATCTGCAGCGCTTCTCTTGGCGTCGGCTCTACTTGCGAACGCAGCCGATCCTTCGATCGATGCCGAAGCATACTACAAAGGCAAGACAATCCGTTTGCTAGTTGATACGTCGCCCGGTGGGGGAACAGATTTACTAGCACGCTACTTCGCAATTCATTTGGGTAAGTTCATTCCGGGCAATCCTAGGATAATCGTTACGAACTATCCCAATTCCGTGGCTGCAATGAACTACATGACAAAGATAAAACCTGACGGCCTAACGCTGATATATTCTCCAAGACCACGAATTCCGGAGCAGTATTCCGAACAAGCTGATTTCCGAGTGGTCGATTTCCAATATATCGGGGGAGTTCACAAATCCGGCGGTGTCTGGATGATTAAAGGCGATGTACCGTATAAAAATATAAAAGACGCTTCCGGAGGCAAATATGTCCTCACCATACCAATAACGCCAGACCCGCAGGTTGCTGTTACTCAATGGAATCAGATCGGCCTTCTGCTAGCTGCCGAGGCATTGAACCTTCCTGTAAAGGCCATACCTCTGACTTCTGCGGAACGTGGGACGACAGCGCAACTGCTAGGTTTGGAGCGAGGAGATTTCAACGGTTTTATGCAAGGAGCGCATGTATGGAAGCTCATCCCAAGTCTTCGTCCAGGTTGGACAGCCAAGGGGTTCATAAAGCCCTTTGCCTTCGTCGGTACCCCGGAGATGTCCATGGAACCTAACAAGGAGTCTCCCATCACGGCTCCAAACATGTACGAGCTCGTAGATCCGAAATATCGTAAACTCATGGATGCCTTTGTCATGGCAGGTGCCATTCCGGGAAAACATTTTGCGGCCCCTCCGGGGCTTCCAAAGTCATTACTCCAGGTTCTCCGTACGGCGTATAAAAAGGCAATGACTGACAAAGAGTTTCGACAAAACTACAACCGCATCGCCCATGAAGATCCCCCTCTGATCGACGGGGAAACGTACGAGGCCGAGGTGAAAAAATTTGCACAGGCATTACAGGAGAACAAAGGTCTGATTACGACCAAACTCAAGGACCTATATGAAAAGTACACCAAGCGCTAGTCATCCAGCACGTCAACTCTATCCTTTAACGGTCGTCGCAGTTGATCATTTCACGTCCAGCCTTTACAGGGAAGCCAAAGAGCGGAGCTAGGGTTTGTCAAGAAATAACTTTACATTTTCAGGTGCCGAGGCGCCTGTCTATCAAGGCGCGAGGAGAGCGAATAGCCGGCCTATTCAACCAGTACAAGGACGCTGCCGTCGGGAGGGGCGGCCAAAGGTGCCCCGAAGACGGGATGCCGATTCTGCCAGGTTATTCTTGCGCACTCCTAAGTCCTTGCTCGCACTGAGCGAGCTCGGCAAAGGCCGTGAACTAAACGGTCGAATTCAATGGCGTTTTAGCTTAGACATAGGATTTAGACTAGTTTTGTGGAGGGAGCATGGACGTAGAAAAGGCGAATTTGGTCATCGATGGGTTGAAGAAATCAGGAGTCAATTTTGCTACTGGCGTGCCAGATGCCCAGTTTGTCGAGGTTTACAAACTCCTCGAGGCCGACCGCGACATTCGTTACGTTGGCTCGACCAATGAAGGCGAGGCGGCAGGTATTGGTTTGGGCGCCTGGTTTGGAGGGATGAGACCAGCTTTGATGGTTGCGACTTCTGGTCTGTTGGTCGCGACCTATCATTTGGCGCGCATTAATCTCCTTCACGAGGTGCCGCTGCTGGTTGTTATCCCTTACCGTGGAGACATTGGAGATCCGCGGTGGCTTGGGCTTTATAGGAAAACCACCGAACCTGCTCTCCAGGCCATGGACATCCCCTATCGAGTGGTGAGCCGGTCGGCAGACATTGTCAGAACGATTAAAGACTGCAACGAGAGCGCCAGAGCTTGGTTGAAGCCCGTTGCGGTGCTCTTGACAGAGGAGGCTTTATGGTAACTCGCTTTGCGTTGCTGAAGGAACTGGGATCGATGATTCAGGATGATGTGTTGGTGGTTGCCAGCATTGGGAATAACACCGGCTTTTGGGGTCAGCTCAAAGATAGGGAATCAAACCTGTTTCATATTACAATGGGGATGTGCACTCCGGCAGCGCTGGGTCTTGCATTGAGCTTGCCGAAGCGCAAGGTGATCGCTCTTGACTCCGACGGGAACCTTACCTTGAATCTTGGGGTACTGGGTACCGTTGCAAACGAGAGCCCTGAAAATTTAAGCATCATAGTGATGGACAATCGCAATTATCTGGGTAGTCATAAAAAGGAGCCTGGGATGCCCACGGCGACCGGCGGGAAAATGAATCTTGAAGAAGTTGCCAAGGGATGCGGGATTGGGAGTGCTTGTGCCATTCACGATACCACAACGTTCCGCGATAAAGTCAAGATGGTGCTCTCCTCCCCGGGCCCCCACTTTATTCGCGCGGTGGTCGAGCCCCTTGACGATGACCGACCTCCGAGGACGAAGCGCATTCCCGATCCTCGTGAAAACAAGTATGGGTTCGCGACGTATGTTGAAAGAACCGAAGGGGTGGCGATTCTCGGAGGCGGACTGGGGAGTGGATTAGCAGGAGAATGATATTGCCGAACGGAAAAACTGAGTCGCGGGGTCAGCCATGGACATAATTGGTACGTCAGCCGGCCGGGTGGATGGCATTGCCAACGTCACCGGTCAGGCCGAATACGCTTCGGATATCACCATCCCGGGAATGCTCTGTGGCAAGATTTTGCGGAGCCCCTACCCACACGCGCAGATTGTCTCCATTGACACGAGCGCAGCGGAGAAAGTCCCCGGTGTCTATGCGGTTCTCACCCGCGAAGATTTTCGCGACTCAAACCCCTATTTCAGCGGCAAAATAAAGGATCACCCGATCCTCGCGTTAGATCGCGCGCTGTTCGCCGGCCAACCGGTGGCTGCGGTGGCGGGGCTGTGGACGAGGGGTCTGCGGAAGAGGGTCTACGGGCCATCGAGATCGAATACGAAGGCCTGCCTGCGGTTGTCACCATCAAAGAGGCGATGTTGGATGGGGCCCCCGAGGTCCACGCTGCGGCGCCCGGAAACATCTGCTTCAGCGACAAACTCGAGAAAGGGGATGTTGAGGTCGGGTTTGCCGAGGCCGATACGATCGTGGAAGACACCTTCACCTTTCCCATGGTGTACCACTACGCCATGGAACCACACGTTGCGATTGCCGAGGTGGACGCAGAAGGGATCACAGTTTGGACTTCCACGGCGCACCCGTTCGGGGTTCAACTCGAGCTCGTCCACATCTTCGACTATCCCCTGTCGAGCGTCCGCGTGATGGTTCCGTACGTGGGAGGCGCTTACGGGAGTAAATCGGGGGCAAAGATCGAACCCCTGGTGGTGGCACTGGCTGGAAAATGCCAGCGACCCGTGCGCTTGGCCCAGAATGTTGCGGAAGCGATGATGACCGTGCGGCGGCATTCTGCGCTATGTAAGGTCAAGACGGGTGCGAAGAAGGATGGCACCCTGGTCGCCAAGCAAGCAGAGATCTTTCTCAACACCGGGTGCCTTCGCCGAGCTTGGGCCTACCGTGACGAGCCGTACGCTCACCCGCATCCTTGGCCCCTATCGAATCCCCCATATTCGGGTGGAGTCCTGCGTCGCTCTTCGCTGCGTTCGGCCCGACCTGTTACACATTTGGCCGTCTCGTTACGAAAACCCATGAATAGTCGCCTGAATATCGCGACGGGTGCACTAGCACTGATAGGCACGGTTGGTGGTTGACGCACTCACTTCAGCTTTCGGTTATTTAGCAAATCCCCTTTATTGGACGTCTATCGGCGGCGCCATAATTCTTGCGGTGTTAGTTGGACTCATTCCCGGAGTCTCTGCAACACTGCTGATGGCTATTGCCATACCCTTTATTGTCTTTAACGTCAGCGATCCAGTGGTTGGTATCGTGATGTTAGCGACGATCACTGGCGTTAACAATACGCTGGATTCGATTCCTGCCGTTCTTCTGGGTATGCCGAGCGGCTCCACACAGGTTACATATCTAGAAGGACATCAATTGGCCAGGCAAGGCCGAGCTGCGCACACCCTAGGTGCAATATACGCGGTGTCGGCCTTAGGGGGAATTATTGGCGCCGCCTGTCTTTTCCTGGCCATACCAATTATCAGACCGTTTATTCTTTCTTTCGGTCATAGCGAGATCGCCGCTGTGGCACTGGTTGGACTGGCCATGATCGCTGCTCTGACTCGAGGAGCGATAGTAAAGGGCTTGTTAGCCGCCATGTTCGGCGTTCTCATGAGCACAGTTGGCATTGCCCCAACTCTCGGCACACGTCGATTCGTTTTCGACCAACTCTATCTCTGGCAGGGCCTTCCCCTCATACCCGTGACTTTGGGCATTTTTGCACTTCCTGAGATGATCGATTTGATGATGACGAGAAGGCCCGTAGCTGCATCCGGAGCTATTATATCCACTAGAGAAGTCATGCGCGGAGCGTGGGATGGCTTGAAGCAGTGGAAAATCACCGTCCGACACTCCGTTTTCGGAGTCGTCATGGGCGCCATCCCGGGAGTCGGGGGCGCCGTTATAGACTGGCTCAGCTACGCGTTCGGTATCCTCTGCACGAAAGATAGGAGTAACTTCGGTAAAGGATCACTTGCGGGAGTGATTTTTGCGGAGTCGGCGCAGAATGCGAAGGAAGGAGGCCAAGCGATTCCGACGCTGGCTCTCGGCGTACCCGGCGGCACGTCCTGGGCAATGGTGATCGTCGCGATGTTGGTTTATGGAATATCTCCTGGACCTCAAATGCTTGGACAGCACGCTGATCTCACCATGGTCCTAGTTTTTACACTGGCTCTCGGCAACTTGGCGGTAACCACGATTGGGCTTATGGTAACACCATTTCTCGCGAGACTGACGCTGGTACCCTATCCCGCCGTTGGTTCAGTGATTATTCCCATATCACTCGTTGCAGCTTTTCTCTCAACCCTCAACTGGTTGGCTATCCCGATCGCTCTAGTTTTTGCAATCATTGGTCTCGAAATGAAGCGGTTGCAGTGGCCGCGGCCTCCTTTTGTCATCGGTTTCATTCTCGGTTCCGTCATTGAACCCAATTTGATGGACGCGATGGCGCTCTATGGTGCGGCGGGCATTCTGACACGTCCGCTCACGTTGATACTAGTCATTTTGGCGGTGACCACAGGAATTACGTTCCACCGGTTAATGGGGCAAAGCCTGCAGCCAACGTTGTCGGAGGAGATCCCTGCGGTGGCGAAGGGAAGAGCTCAAGGAGCGAGGAGAACTGTCCGAGCCCTGTTTCGCGTGCCAAAATGGCATCGCGATCATCTGGCCCCGATTGTGCTCATGTTGATTGCTGCGTATTTTCTGTGGGAGACATTGGATTTCCCGGGATCCTCGCGGTTATTTCCGCTTTGGCTCACCGTCGGCATATTGGCTCTGACACCTTTTCAAATCCTGCAGCAGGCATCGGATGTTGATCCTGAAAAGACGCAAATCATGGACCTGGGAATGGTAAGTCGCGGAGTCTCGGGAGCGAAGCGAGCCGGCCTGAGTCTGTTGCTGCTCTTTGGTCTTTTTGTGTTCGTTTCGATGTCCTTGGGCCTGCGGTACGCCGCGGTGGTATTTGCGTTTTTCGGTCCGATGGCTCTCATGGAGGGAAAAGCGCGCTATCTTGCTTGCTCTTTGAGTGCTATCATCGTAGCGATCTTTGTCGCCGGCGTCGCTGATCGACTCATGGCAGTAATTTGGCCAGAGCCGATTCTCTGGAATTGGCTAGACTCGATTCAATAGTAAGGCGCCTCTCGCCGCTTTTCTCCCCTTGCCATCAACCGGCTAACTAGAATCCCCTGCAAGGTCTTGGGCCGGGTCTCATGGATACCGCACTTCCTCGGTGCCTGGTGGGTATGGATCCGTGCGTTGGGGTTCACCGCGCAAGATAGAGTTTCCAAGAGAACCGCGGCATTCGTTTCGGTTTTCGGACACGACGGGTAAGGCGAGTCTTCGTTGTTTCCGTGGCTTTTAGGGAGGTTTTGGCACGAAGCTGACACCAACTTAACTCCATTTAGTCGCAAAGAAGCTCCGTAACCGTATCAATATCATCGATCCATTCCTCTATGATAGTTCGCGGCCGGCCGCGGGCTCGGCTACTTGGAAGATCGGATGCACAACTAGGCGCGCTCACACCATAGTACACTCCCAAGCTGATGGCAGACCGTTCCGTATCGCCATTCCTGTGCGCAAAGAAATTGCGCGCACACGGTAGGTCCTGAAACACGCGGGTTCCTGTGGACAACGCTGCAACGATCTGGCCGCTATTGGAGAAGCCAAGCTGCGTCGCAAGGGTGATGAGTGTGGGGGGATCATGCCATGTAGGTTCGTGTCGTCTTCGCCACGAGGCGCGGGGTGACAGATAGGGCCTCATCGTCCGAATGGCCACGTCGATCGCGCCAGCAACCGTTGTCGCTGATGAGTGATAGGAAGTCGCTTTTCGGGCATGACCGTAGAAAGTCGAAAATTGCCGCGAGCGGCCCCCTCGTGCCCGCCTTTGAGGGGTCCCAGCGACGGCCGGAGCGGCAAACCGACCGGGCTTGGTGCTTTTGAGCCGACAATATCTGATTAAGAAGCTGTTATGTCAACCTGAAGTTGGTTTTTCGGACAGAGCGGGACATTGGCTCCAGCCGGGGCAAGAGGTTTTTTACATCAACTGGCTGTAGGAGGAGTCGAAAGTAATCTCCT
>JAPUHZ010000413.1 GCA_027297485.1 Deltaproteobacteria bacterium | reverse complement strand
GCGTCGGGTTTGCATAGGTGAACGCAAATACATCGGAGGTCATGATGATGTCATTTCGGGACCTTTCTCCCCTTTCTTGGCCTCGTTGCGCTATCCCGCAACCTTCTCCACTATTCCAAGCGCTCGGGCGATCTCCTCAATATGCACCCCACTGCCTCGCTCGGCACCTTTTCTCTTAGTGTTTCCTTAACTCGATGTCGGAAAACCGTTTAAGGATGCCCTGTATTTGTGTCAGAGCTTGTTGAATCCAGATCAATCCACCTGGCTCCTCCCTTGCAAGGATCCCGGTGAACAACAGCCTAACAACTTCGTCGCCCTTCTTTTCAACCAGATCCGACTGCAGTAGCAGGTCACACTCCTTGATAAGTTCGTCCCTTAGGGTAGGTAGAAAGGCATCCCTCGAAATCCGCCTCAAAAATTGGCTCGATGACCATCTTTACAGCCATCTGGACTATCCGGTCCCGAATGATAGGAATCCCCAAGGGGTCTCTTCTTACCGACAAATCCAGCTTTAGCAGGATCAACATGGACGCCCGACAGGACGATAGGGATCGTGCGAGTTGCTTGCTGCGCAGCACGAATCGCTCGCGGTGATGGTGGGGTGACAATGACATCAACCTTGAGCCGTACCAGTTCGGCAACCAATGCGGGGCACCATTCGGGCTTATGTTCGGAACGGTAGTCAAAAACAAGGTTCTGTCCTTCAACATATCCAAGCTCTCGCAGCCCTTGCCGTAATCCCATGTACATGGGAGAGGTAGTGGGACCACCTGTACCGAAACGTAAAAAACCTACCCGGTAGATCTTTCCTGCATCCTGCGCCTCGGTGGGCAACGCTCCGGCGAGCAGTTCGAAGGCCAGGGTACTGATAAGACCGATGGTCCTGAGCCTCATAATGGCATTCTGTATTGTTACGAAAGCACCAATATCAAAGGCGAAAGTGGTGTCAATCCTCTCAAACGCAATTAATCGACACTTTAATTGAGCCCTGGTAGCGTCAGCAACAAGGAAAAACGGCGGTCCGAGATGGGCCACCGCTAATCGGCTGCCGCTCTTTTCTCGCTTGTTCACTCTATTTGCTCGCACGAGAAACTGAGGTGGGATCGTAAGGTTGAGCTTTTTGGCCGTCTTGAGATTGATGACCAGCTCGAACTTCGTGGGCCGCTCTACGGGGAGGTCAGCGAGCATCCGCCGACGCTTCGATAAATGCCTGCGTAAGACCCTCAGTGCCATCGGTCATATTGAGTTCACTGGCCGCCATTGGGCAGATCGCGGAGGTGATGATATGCGCGTCACGCACAACTCCGGTACCCATGAATGCGCCCCCGACAAACTCGGGGCGCTGGTCCGAATCGACCTTCGTGGCAAAAGAGTACTTCCTGTAATTAATGCCGCCAGCTTTGGTTAGCGTGCCAATGGAGCCGCGGGATGCAGCAACAGGTAACCCTAACATGACAGCCTGCGCTACCAGCGCAGCTACTTTTTCCGGCATCGGATATCCTGCAGCAGGCCCCATGCATGGCAACACAATACCGACATAGTTCGCCATATCGACTTCGGCTAATTTTACGGTCGGTGTCAGGCTCGTCGTTTCTCCCACCATGGGCTCGTCGGATGCCGTGGCAATGTCGACGCCATAGCCTGCGCTTTCCAGCAAGTTTTTCATAACAGCGACTTCTTTTGTAAGCATCAGGTCAAGAGCACGTGATCCGTTGCGAACGAACATGAAAATTTTAATGATCGGAGCGTGCTTTTGATGCATAGCTGCCAAGAACCCAAAAGTCCCCAGGAGAGTTACCCTTCAGTCCGCCTCCGAGAGCCCCAAGCGGGAACCGGACAGGCAAACGGGCCAGCCCTCCTTCGTTTTGGGCGGACAATATTCGACAACAGGCAAGTATGTCAACCCGAGGCCGGTTTTCAAGCAGGGCTGGACACTGGCCCCAGCCGGGGCGATGGCAAAACAAATCCCCATTCTGGTTTCCTCCCTCCACGGCATGGTACTAAATTGCACTCTGCCGGAGAGAGACCTTCGGATCGCTAACTTTCTCAAAACTTTGCGCGGGCTCGTTGAGGATGAAGCGAGACGCGTATGAATCGGTGCCGGTGTCGATTTATCCCACGTAGGAGCTCAGTTCGGTGACCGTGATCCCATCACTCCCGAATTCATAAAATGGGTTGAACGCGAGGATCAGAGCCTGATCAAAATGCCTGATGGATTAGACGCTCGCAGCTTTTTCGACGAGATCGTCAAGCAGCAGGATCGCAGACGAATTTGTTGTTTTTCACCCCTCGATTCACTGATTCATCTTCTGGATGGGACTGAAGGGAGATGCCCTTAGTATAGTCAGGCCTTTACTGCGAGACTGGCTCTGCGGTTACTTTTACCAGCATGGTTTTTGATTAATCAAATTGCTTTCATTGAAAGCTATTGGCGGTGCCGGATGTTGTATCTTTGGGGTGAGACGGTTGAAGACAAAGCCCCGACGGGGCTTTGTGTTAGTAGCTTGGCTAGATTTGACAAGCAGGCTCAATTTTCATAGTTTCGGTTTGACGACAATTATTTCGGCATAGATGAGGAGGAAATAACCATGGTCCATTTCCTCCTCATCTATGCCGAAATAATTGTCGTCATAGATGAGGAGGAAATGGACCATGGTTATTTCCAAATTTTTAAGAGCTTTGGCTTTTACCTTGACAATTGGGATTTTCGTCTTTCTTTTCTCCATTCCAAGCAATCTTCGTGCTCAATCAGTGGAAGAAGTCATTAAGTCACTGAAGGGTCTGTCTCCCAAGGAGAGGCAGGAGAAACTGGTTGAAGGTGCGAAGCGCGAGGGGAAGGTTGTCTTTTACGCGGCGACTCGCGCAAGCCAGGCAAAGTTACTTTTGGATAGTTTGATGAAACGTTATCCCTTCATCAAGGCGGTAAGTTACCGTGCTGCGGGGTTCAGGCTGGTCACCAAGATCCTTACCGAGGCTAGGGCCAAACTATACGAACCTGATATCATCGAGGTCAGCGGCCCCACCGGCTACGAACTCATCCGGGCCGGCCTGGTAGCCAGGTACCGATCGCCGGAGAGTAAATATTTACGTAAAGAGTTCGTTGACAAAGACGGCCTTTGGACCGGTCTGATGGGCATTCGGGTGGCCGTGGGTTACAACACGACGCTGGTAAAAAAAGGGGAGGCGCCAAAAAGCTATCATGACCTGCTCGATCCCAAGTGGAAGGGAAAAGTCTCCATCGACAATCAAGACTCGGAGGTCCTTTTAGGCTTTATGGATGCTTGGGGAGAAGAAAAGGCATTCGCATTCTTTAAGGGCCTGGCCAAGAATCAAGTAACCATAAGGAGGAGTAGAACCCTACAGTCCCAGCTTGTTGTAGCAGGGGAATATCACATGGCTGCTTTTCTCCATGGCAGTACCCCGGCCAAAATGAAACGACAGGGGGCACCCATAGAGGCCGTAATGTTTGACCCTTTTATCTCCAAAGTCGGGGCCACTTACCTGGCCAAATTCTCTCGCCACCCGCATGCTGCTATACTTCTTTATGACTACCTTCTGTCTGAAGAGATCCAAACGAATATAGCTGTAAAATTTGGGCGTGGTTCTGTAAGGCTTGGCATTAAGGGAAAGTACCCAGAGCTTGAGCGGGAACGATACCAGGTCGTCAACCCAAGCGTTTCTGGACCCAGATTTCGTAAAATAAATAAAATTTTCAACAAGACCTTCGGGATCACTGGATAAATGATATGAATCCGCTTTTGAGCAGCGGCTACCAAGAATCGAAGAATTCCCGAAACAGCCAGCGGTCAGCTCGCCGTTGAGACCCCCAAGCGGGTGCCGGACAGGCAAACGGGCCAGTCCTCCTTCGTTTTGGGACAGAAAGATTCCGATACCGGGACGTTTTGCAAGACAAGGAGCAAACAGCTAGAACTTCACCGGGCCTGAAACCTCACGTGACAGCCGCTCGCCGTCCTGCCCGCGCGTGATCCGATCCTCTCTCGCGGCGATGACCAGCATTGGGCGGGTGATCTTTTCGGCGACTCCCTCGACGTTAAATGCCTTGATCTTCTCACGAGCCGTGGACCGCGCCACCTGCACCTTTAGGTCGGGTTTCGCTTCAGGTGTCATGTTCGATGCCATGGCTTCCTCCCGCACTTACTTGATCGAAACAAAGTCTGGTACCAGGCGGGCAACGTGTCAACGCGGCTTTGGGCATGAGGGCGGATAACTGCCCTCGTAGCCATTCAACCCTTGGACTTCAGCTCATAAGTACGGTTATCGATCTCAAGGACCCCGTCCGCGAAGCGTAAACTGATATGTACGGTCCCCTCGTTTCGTTGCCAGGGTACCACCTCCATCGTGTGCCATCCTGCTTTGGTGAACGGCTCAGAAAAGGCGATGATTTCTGCCTCTGCTCGGGTTTTCGCCCGAACTATGATCATACCGATGCCGTGGGTGGTACTCCATTGACCGTTTTCGTCCCTGAAAGGCCCGGCAGCAAATAGGATCCCGCGCCGCTCCAAATCCAGTAAGAAGTCGTGATGCTCCAAGCGCAACTGGTCGTGCGATTTCGTCTGCTCGGGCGATGATTCATTTTTTCTCATTATACAGAGATAGCACTGTTCCCGAGTCAACCCCTTTTCCATCCCTTGTCGTGCAACTTTGATTTCCTCTTTGCTCATTGTTAATGTCCTTTCGGCCTGGCGATCTCATCATCACTGAATCTTGGCAATTGTGAGCTCTCACGCATTCGAAAATCCTCCTCGCGGTGACAGTCGTCAATCCGCCCATTAAGTATCAGTTTCGTTTGGCATTGAACAGATTGATGTAAAGCTCTTACCACGGACTTGCGTCCGTGGCTTTGGGGCGCTGCCCTTCGAATAGGTCCAGAACATTCGCCCCGTACGATTGTGGTCGGGGTTGGGGTTGAGATTGTACGGGGTTCATCCCCGCGCCTACGCACGGGGCGTTTTGTGGTACGGGGTAAAGGAAAAGGTCTTGGCAAGAGGAAATTACCTCCTTCGGGATTTACCTACGACAAGGAGAGTTGCCAAGCTCCCCAACTTAACGAGGGAACTGTCCGTACAGTCTTCTTGACAGAAAGGTGTGTGCGCTATAAGACCGCTGAGTTAGACATGATTCGAATCAAGTCCCTGAAAAAGAACTTCAAGGTTCAGCACGGGCTGGTGAAGGCCCTGCGGGGAATTAGCCTGGATGTTGCCGAAGGCGAATTCTGCGTCCTTCTAGGCCCCAGCGGCTGCGGTAAAACCACTACTCTCCGGTCTGTCGCTGGCCTCGAGAAACCCGATGGAGGCGAAATCGAGATCAACGGCACAGTGGTTAGTTCCTCTGATGCACGAATCCACCTTCCTACCGAAA
Source organism: Deltaproteobacteria bacterium (assembly GCA_027297485.1). The sequence continues at coordinate 3,611 of JAPUHZ010000413.1, read as the reverse complement.
AACGGGACATCGGCATGGTATTCCAGCCCTACGCTATATGGCCTCATATGAATGTGTTCAAAAATGTGGCCTTCCCTTTGACCCAAGGCCAGAAGCGGTTTCCAAAGCAAATCGTGACCGAGAAGGTGAACAGAGCGCTTAGCCTTGTGCAGCTAGATGGCCTGGGAGACCGCCCGGCCACGGACTTGAGCGGCGGTCAACAGCAACGTGTGGCCATGGCTAGGGCCTTGGTAACCGAACCTAAAATCCTTCTTATGGACGAGCCGCTCAGCAATTTAGACGCACGCCTGCGAGAGCAAATGAGGGTCGAACTTAAAAAGATCACCCAGGCCATTGGGGTCACAACTCTCTATGTGACCCATGATCAGGCCGAGGCTTTAAGCCTGGGGGACAAGGTCTGCGTGATGAACGAAGGTGAAATTCTCCAGGTGGGACCGCCGTCTGATATGTATTCGCGTCCGGCGAACCTGTTTGTCGCCCAGTTCGTGGGTGAGATGAACTTTATTAGAGGCAAAATCGCCGGGGACGGACAGGCCGATTCACCCCTGGGAAGGCTGCAGTGCCCAGTACCGCCGGGTTGTGAGGCGGGTAGAGAAGTCACTCTTGCAATTCGTCCAGAGCACCTGACCCTCTAGGCCCAATCGGACAAGGATTCCCAGTGCGTCGAGGGAACCATCACCAGCAAGACCTATCTTGGGGACACGGCGCTAGTTGAGATTGAGGTGTCCGGAATCACCCTAATGGTTAAGCTGCCCGGTGATACGGATCTTGCAGTGGGCAATCGAACTGTTGTGGTGCTGCCAGAAAAGCGTTGGCACGTATACACGTAAACTAGGAACTTACTAGCCGGTAAATTACCATCAGTTTTCGTCTTGGTCGCTGAAGATAAGCGAAGTCTCGCCGCTGGTTTGCTCTAGGTCCCAGAGTTCAGTTATTCTCCCTGCCACCCTCCTGGATGTCTGGGTGGATCGGGGTGTGGCGCAGGGGGATGCCCTCTCTGTGATCATGGTCCTAGCCTTCACCGGTTTGACCAACAAAGCTAGAACCCTCGCCCAGCGGCGAACCTACGTGCCAGAGATGACATTCGATCATGGACTAGCCTCGATGCTCGCTCACCGAGGTCTGAACTTGGGAAGGAAAATACCACCGCCAGTCTCCTCGAACACCACTTCAACCGGCATGCCAATGGCGATCGTTTCGATCGGGCAATCCACCACATTACTGCAAAACCTAGGGCCCTCATCCAGATCTATCCAGGCAACAATGTACGGAACATCATTTTCAAATCCCCTGCCCCTACGGTCGGTAACCTGCCTTACAATAGTAAAGGAAAAGATGGTCCCGCGTCCGCTCACCGTTGTCCATTCCAAATGATCACTGCCGCACTCGGTGCAAGACGGGTGCGGGCACCATACGAATGCGTCACAACTTCCGCAGCGCTGCATGACCAGTTTCTTATTGGCTGCAGCGTCCCAAAAGGGCTGGGTCAGGGTGCTGATTCGTGGGAGGGGTTTTTCTAGCTCCGCCAAATTAAGCCTCATTTCCCAGTATTGCTACGGCCGTGCCGCCAAAGTTTTTTCCGTATGAGACGCCACCCAACCCGGTCACCAGCCCAACATGTGCGTCCTTCACCTGTCTCTCACCAGCTTCTCCTCGAAGCTGCCTCACCGCTTCGGTGATATGCAACGTCCCTCCAGCAGTAGACGGTTGCCCGCAATTAATCATTCCCCCACCGGTTTGAATGGGGAGCTTCCCCCGAAACGAAAAATCGGTGGACTCGAAGTATTTCAGATCTCCTTTTTGGCAGAACCCTAGATCCTCGATCTGCATGAGCACGATAATCACATAGTCATCATAGAGACCGAGAAAATCGATATCCTGACGCGTCATTCCAGCCATTCTAAAGGCTGTCTCCCCGGAATCTTTGATGCCCGTGATCAATGGGTTCGAATGGCCCTTAGGACCATAGCTTGGGTTATGCCGTTCGCCGTATCCCAATAGATATACAGGTGGTTTTGGCAGAGTTTTCGCACGCTCGGCGGAAGCGATAATGAAGGCCTTGCCACCGTTGGCAGGCATTACGCAATCCAGCAGTCGAATGGGGTCGGAGATGAGTCGGGACTCCTTGTACTCCTCCAAGGTCAGGGGCTTTTTCAAGTAAGCGTGGGGATTTAAAGAGGCATGATATCTTGCCGTGACGGCAATCTTTCCGACATGGTCCAGTCGAGTCCCGTATTCATGCATGTGCCTCCTCATGATCAAAGCGATTTTGTTGCTGGGACCCATAATGCCGAAGGGGCGTTCAAATTCTACTGTATCTCCTGACTGAACACCCACACGGGATTCGACAAAGGGCGCAGCAGCAGATACGCAGAGCACGATATCAACCACCCCGGCACTGATGGCCGCTGCGGCCTGCCCAATCAGTGAAACGGCACTGGCACCACCGTTACCCCCAGCTAAAAGAAGACCGGGTGAAATCCCCAGGATATTCGCGGCCTCCTCGGGCCAAAAAGGTTGAGAATAGGTGGTTGTGTAAATCGAAGCGAGGCCCTGTCCATCCAGATCTTTTTTAGTCAGCCCGGCATCTTCCAGGGCCAGGCGGGCTGCCCAGGATAGATATTCTGGTGTGGCCATGCGCGGCTCGCCAGGTTTGCGACCAAACCTGTCGACTGGTGTCTCGCCGATTCCAACAATGGCTGCCCTGCCTTTTAAGCTCATAGGTAATTTTTAAATCGTTGACGAAATTTAGTTAGCTCTTTAACCCGTGATCAGACAACACCCTCAGTTCTTAGCTGCTGGATCGATTGCGCATCGTATGAAAGGCCCCTCAAGATCTCTTCGGTATGCTCCCCTAGTGTCGGCGGCGCCATATTTATCGCCGGTGGGGTTCGGCTGAGCTGAACTCCACTTCCTACCAATAGCATCTTTCCCATTTTGGGATGTTCCACTTCGACAGGAAAACCATACTGTTTTACCTGTGGATCCTTAAAAACCTCGTCCAATGTATTTAGTGGCGCGCAGGGAACATCTTTTTCATTAAGAAGCCGTAACCACTCCTCCCTACCCCTTCTACCGAACGCCGCCTGAAGTAACTCCGAAAGCTCGTCGTGATTTTCCACTATTCCCTTTCGGTCGAGGAAGCGCGGGTCTTCCGCCAACTCCGGTTTTCCCACAATCTCCAATAAGCCGATAAAAAATTTTCGCGGCGAAGAGAGGTGAATGATAAATGGCTTTTCTTCCCTATCCACAAAGGCGAAGACACCAGCCGTACGGGTCCGGGTGGCTCTGCGGGGAACCACACCTGTTTCAAAGTAACGAACGGCATTTTCGCTCAGAAAGGAGACGGAGGCGCGCAAAAGGGAAGTCTCGACCCACTGCCCCTCTCCGGTCGCCATACGGTTGACCAAGGCCGCTAAAATTCCGTAGGTGGCATAAATTCCTGAAAGGTGATCCGACAGGGAAATCCCCACCCCCTGGGGCTTTTCCGGGTCGGTGAGGAGGCTCAAAAGCCCGCTCATCCCCTGACCCACCGTATCGAAGCCGGGCCGTTCCCGGTAGGGACCCTGCTGACCAAATCCGGAGATAGAGCAGTAGATAATTTTCGGGTT
>JAPUHZ010000412.1 GCA_027297485.1 Deltaproteobacteria bacterium | reverse complement strand
GTACCGACATCTTTGGATTTCCTCCTCCAAAAGTAGGCCTAAAATTTAACGAACTGATGTCACGATGGAATAAGCAGGGACCCTATCTAAAGGCGTTAGTGTCAATTATCAATGATTGGCCTACGGTGAATGCGTTCGACATTATAGGTGATGCAGGGAAGTCTAACCAGGTTGGCCCAAAAGTCAGGCTTCTTACTGATTTTCCATACCTGTGGCCAAAAGATGGATCTATTCTTATCCAATTTCACCGCACAGTGACCGGAAAGAAAATCGAGCTAGATTTCCAGAGAATAAAGCAACAACTTGCTCCACAAATTAGGACGCAACAGGGAGAGTGGAAATACGTAAGAAAACGACGAAAACGCGGACAGAGTAGAATAAAAACAGAGATATATACACTTGCTAATCGGCCTACCCTAGCCGGCGAATGGATTACTATCAGCGTAGATCCCATGTCAACAGGGGCTGAAGTTAGACGCGACGTTGAAGGAATTAATAGCTCGCTTTCAAAAAGACGGCAACGAGGCCAACGGAGGCTAAAACTGGATATTTTTGACAAGTATCAAAGCGGATGGTCGATTAGGAAAATAGCCTTAGCCAACAGGCGGAAGCGATCTACCGTCTATGAACTTTTCGATACTGTATGCAAGGACATCGGGAAGGCGAAGGTCAAAGGCAAGCCATTGGTTGACGACAAATTTGATCCAAAAGAGCATTTTCCGACCTGCCGACAGTGCCAGACAGGTCCCCGTCTTTGTCGCCTAGCAGAAACTCATTTGGGTATTGATTCAATAAATCCAATGGAGGGCCATCTGCCATTCGATGAAGCTATCGACCCCTCTGTTTTCGGCAAGCGTAAGCTCCGTCCTAAAATAGACGACTAGCCCAATCCCCCCCCTCTCAATAAATAAGCACCCCCCTTAACCCGACCCCCCTATAGGTGAAGGGAGATCACAATGAGCAAGGAGAGACGGCTTTTTGATAGGCAGCTTTTCGAGCGGGTCGCAGGACCACTCAAAATATTGAATCAGCGTTTAGCTGTGGGGAGGTGTTCCTCCTGCGGGACATCAGATTCTCTGTTCATCGACCTCGAAACGGGGGCTTGGCGCTGTGGGCGTCTTCCTAGCACTATCAAGGACCAATCCGGGGCAGAGAAGGAACAGGTCAAGGAAGGCAACCGATGAATTCTCGCACTTTAATCGACAAACTGAATCGGGCAAAAACCTCTCAGGTATGGGCCTTCGAGTCTTACACCGAGTATGTGCGCGAGATTCAGCGTCTGGAAGCGATCCGCGACGATCTGCGCTTTGGCTGTGGTCCCTTCAAGGAGTTGTCTCCAAACGAGCGAGAGCGTCTACTCAGTGCTTTTACTACGGTGTGGCACTTCTTTTTTAGTTGGCCGACCCTAGTCAATAAGGCCGATAGCACTCAGTGGAGTGAAGCCGATGAATAGAATATTCGATGCTGCCCTTTACCATCATGGGCAGGGATGTGCAGTTCTTGCTGTCAGTCAAAACAAAGTACCCTACCACAAAGGTTGGGATAGGTGGTTTAACGAGCGGCAAACAGAGCAGGAAGTGCGCGAAGAATTCGCCAACGGAGCCCACGGTTTAGGGGTATTCATGTGGCCGGGTTCATCTTATACCGCGTTGGATTTTGACGGTGCTCACGCTGAGGCGGCATGGCAGGCAACGGGTATAGAACTCCCTGAAACCGCAAAAAACCACACACGTAGCGGCGGTTTTCATCTCATTTTCAGGATGCCCGATGGGGGCATACCAGGGCAAAAGCGGAAGATCCGCATTGTTCGCGCCGACTGCGATTGCAAGAAGGACGGAAAACCGAAGCCCTGTGGCGTTGATCTATTGGTGAACGGTTTTGCGTGTTTTCCACCGACACCAGGCTACCGCGAAGATCCAGACCATCCGTTGGAAGATGCTGTCACTTTGCCCTTGGATGTTATCGAGTTCGCCCAAAAGCACCAAGAGAAAAAGCAGCAGACCGGCAAGACTGACGGAAAAATCACTCAGGGGGAACGTAATTCTACATTGGTGAGTATGGCAGGGACTATGCGGGCTCGCGGCATGTCAGTTGAGGCTATCCGTGCCGCGCTGACGGCAGAGAATGAAAACTGTTGCGAACCGCCGCTAGAGGACGATGAAATCGAGGATATCATCAAGAGCGTGACGAAGTGGGAGCAAGGAACAGTTACACAGCCATTCAATCTCACAGACTTCGGGAACGCTGAGAGACTCATAAGGCTATATGGTGAGGACATGCGCTTCTGTTCACAGCTCGGCTGGTTGGCCTGGGACGACCGAAGGTGGGCGAAGGATAAAACAGGACAGATTGAGCGATGGGCAAAGGCGACCGTTCGGAGCATCTATAACGAGGCGGCTCACTGTGAGGATGAAGCCCTAAGAAAAGCTCTCGCGTCGCACGCCAAGAGTAGCGAGGCCGAGAGGAAGATAAAAGCAGCAATTTCGCTTGCCAAGAGCGAACCGGGAATCCCACTGAGAGCCAAGGACCTGGACCGGGACTCTTGGCTACTGAATGTGATGAATGGGACCTTGGACCTACGCACTGGAGGGTTAAGGCCTCATAGGCAAGAAGACCTGATTACAAAGCTAGCCCCCGGACACTATGATCCCACCGCTACTTGTCCCACTTGGGACAGTTTCCTTGATCGCATCTTCGACGGCAACAAGGGAATCATTACCTTTCTACAACGAGCGGTTGGTTATGGACTAACGGGCGATGTATCAGAGCAAGTGCTATTCCTCCTTTACGGAACTGGTGCAAACGGCAAGTCTACATTTCTAAATGCCATCCGTGAGGCACTCGGAGAATACGCAAAACAAGCCGCCCCTGATCTACTCGTCGCAAAACGAGGTGTGTCTCACCCGACCGAAATTGCAGATATAGTTGGATGTCGGTTCCTGACATCGATAGAAGTGGAAGACGGGAGACGATTAGCCGAGGCTCTAGTCAAACAGATTACGGGCGGGGACCCCATAAAAGGCAGATTTATGAATAAGGATTTCTTTGAGTTTATGCCTACCCACAAGATTTTTATGGCTGTCAACCACAAACCAGTCATTCGGGGAACGGATAGCGCAATCTGGCGGCGAATTCGTCTTGTGCCTTTCACGGTGACATTCCCCGAGGACGAACAAGATAAGAAACTGCCGGAGAAGCTGAAAGCCGAGCTTCCGGGGATTTTTAACTGGACGGTTCAAGGTTGCCTTGCGTGGCAACGAGAGGGGTTAGGAATACCTGA
>JAPUHZ010000411.1 GCA_027297485.1 Deltaproteobacteria bacterium | reverse complement strand
ACCCGAGTCACGTTACCATCGGCAACCACGACAGTACGCGATCTCATCGCGCATAAGGTCAGCCAGGAAGTTGCAGAATGCGCGGCGCACCAACGACCAGGGTTAAGTGGTGAGTACCTCTCCCCTGAAGTGTTGATCCGCGCTGGGGATCCGAAGGCCCTGGCGCCCGGGCCAATAGGCGAAGAGAGGGCACGTGCGCTCAGCGCTTTTATTACAAGGGATTATATGATCGTTATCAGCGATCAACGCGTTCTCGATCCCGAGACGGTCATAACCCTACACCCCGATTCCCGGGTCGAGTTTATCAAAATACTCCCGCTGGTCGGCGGATAGATCCGGCAACACCCTCACCCAGTCTAATCTCGCCCCAGAACGGAATGCTCTTTGTCTTGGATAGATCTCTTCCTTTTTATCGCCCCTGCAACTTACGAGCCACATCCTTGGCAAAATAGGTGAGGATCATGTCCGCACCGGCTCGCTTGATACAGAGGATCACTTCCATGACGATTCGTTGTTCCTCAATCCAGCCGTTCTTGCCGGCGGCCTTGATCATCGAATACTCACCGCTCACACTGTAGGCGGCTACAGGATAGCCGAATTTTTGCTTCACACGGTACACGATGTCGAGAAAGGCCATCGCCGGTTTTACCATGATGATATCTGCACCCTCCTGGATATCCAACTCCACCTCTCTCAAGGCCTCATCAGCGTTTCCTGGATCCATCTGATAAGAAAGGCGGTCGCCGAAATGGGGAGCGGATTTAGCGGCTTCACGAAAGGGACCATAGAAGCCTGACGCGTACTTCGCGGCATAGGCCATGATGGCCACGTGCTTGAAGCCGCTCTCGTCTAAAATCTTACGAATTGCTCCTACTCTCCCATCCATCATGTCCGACGGTGCAATAATGTCTGCCCCGGACAAGGCGTGGGAAAGCGCCTCCTTGGCTAAAAGTTCCAGGGTGCTGTCGTTGTCCACCTCCCCCCCCTTTACCACACCACAGTGGCCATGATCCGTGTATTCGCAGAGGCAGACATCAGTCACCACCAAAAGGCCGGGGACCTTCTCTTTAATCTCTCGAACCGCCTTCTGCACTACGCCGCTCTCCGAGTAGGCCTCCGAGCCCAGGGGATCTTTGTGCTCGGGTATGCCAAAAAGGATGACGCCAGGAATGCCAAGGGCCTGGACCTCCCGACATTCTTTCACAACACGATCTACCGAGAGCTGGGCCACACCCGGCATGGAAGAAACCGGGTCAGCGCGGTCTTTGCCGGGACAGACAAATAGGGGATAAATGAAGTCCTTGGGGCCAAGTGCGGTTTCCCGCACAAGATCACGCAGCATTTCATTTCTTCGCAGTCTTCGCAGTCGGGTAACGGGAAATTTCATGGTAAACCCCCGTAGGGCGATCAGATCTCAGCCCTCCAGCCTCGATCGAGAAGCTGAAAGCTGATGGTTGAAATTGCTACCTCACATTTTTGAAATAGTCGACGATGGACTGGGTCAATCCCCCGACCGTATACTCACGGGGGACCACGTCAACCCTTATCCCCTTCTCCTCCGCTGTCTTTTGAGTGATTGGGCCTATACAGGCAACAGCAACCGTGGCCAATAGCTCTTTCACATCCTCAGCGGGAAACATCCTGGTAAAATTAATGACCGTGCTTGAACTTGTGAAGGTCACCATGTCCAACTTCTTCTCAAGTAACAGCGTGTGGAGCCAGGCGGCATCGCTCCTTGGCATAGCCGCTCGGTAAGCCTCAATGACATCCGTCTCTGCCCCCCACTCCCGAAGCGTTCTGGGTAGAATATCCCGTGCCGCCGCCACTCGCGGTAATAAAACTCGTTTCCCGTTTAGCTCCTCGGGCTTTAGCTCTTGTAAGATCGCCTCGGCCCTATACTCGCCAGGCACGAGGTCGACGTGAAGATCAAAGGACTCCAGACCCTTGGCGGTCTCAGGTCCGATGGCTACAATCCTAATCCCCTTGAGGTCACGAATAGTTCGTCCCATATGATGGAGGCGTTGAAAAAAATGCCTCACCCCGTTGACACTGGTAAAGACAAGCCAGTCATACGTCTCGATCCTCTGGATGGCTCTATCCAGAGGACCGTAGCTCTTCGGGGGAAAAATCTCTATGGTGGGAAACTCAACTACCTCCCCCCCCAACTCCTCGATCTCCCGCACAAAGGAGTTGGCCTGACAGCGGGGTCGTGTGATCACAATGTGGCGACCGAAAAGAGGTTTGTCTTCGCCTGCTGGATCTGCTCCTCCACTAACCGTGTTAATCGCCCGAGCCGCGCCGACGGAACCATCACGTCCAGCAGTCAGAATTTCACCCGCGCCTTCTTGCAAAAGTTGCTCTGCTAACTCCTTTCCCAACTTTTCGGCCTCTCCTAACGGACCCACAACCTCCCCTTTTAACAGTCTTCTCCCATCTGCATCACCCACCACTCCCAGCAACTTGATTTGGTCCTCAGTGACGCCGCCCAACGCCCCAACGGGTATCTGGCACCCCCCTCCCAAGCGTCTGAGGAATGCCCTTTCTGCTAAAACTTCCACGGCAGTAGGTGCGTGATGAAGGAATGCGACTTCCTGACTCACTGGACCTTCAACCCTGGTCTCCAAACCTAAGGCCCCCTGACCCACCGCACTCAAACAGATTTCGGCAGGAAGATACTCGGTTACTCGGTCCCCTCGTCCCAGTCGCTTGAGGCCTGCGACCGCCATAATAAGAGCATCCATTTCTCCTCGAGCCAATTTTTTAAGCCTCGTATCAACATTTCCCCGAATGGGAAGAACCGTAAGGTCAGGCCGATAGTGAAGAATCTGTGCCTGCCGTCGGAGGCTTCCCGTTCCCACCCTGGCCCCAGATGGCAGTTCTTTCAAACTCCTTTGATCCAGGCTCACCAAGCCGTCACGTGGGTCCTCCCGCTCCGTAATAACTGCTATAGTCAGCCCCGTTGGGATCTCTGTAGGTAGATCCTTCATAGAATGTACCGCCAGATCAATTTTTTTCTGGCTTAGGGCCTCCTCGATCTCCTTGACAAAAATCCCTTTTCCTCCAATAGCTCCAATCGGGACCGTGAGGAAGCGATCTCCACTGGTCTTAATAATCACCATTTCAACCTTAAGGTCAGGGTTCCGCTCTTGGAGCATCCGTTTCACCCATCCCGCCTGGGCCAAAGCGAGTGGGCTCCCTCGCGTACCTATACGAATTACCTTCATCTCTTCGCAGTCCACAACCCAAAAGTCAGCAGACAGAATCCGGCAGGAAAAATTCCGAATTCTAAATTCTGGATCCTGCCTATTGATTCTTGCATTTGGAATCCTCCCAACCTCTCACTTTTCGTCCAGATTGAAGAACTTCTTGAGTGCTTCGACATAAACGGATTTATTGTCATGTTGAGCTCTTAAATTAGCAAGCGGAGCGTGCAATATCTTATTGATCATAGACAATGTTAGCTCCTCAAGGGCTTGTCTCTCTCTGTCAGAAAGCCCCTTCAGGCTTGTGCCCAGAAACTTTTCCAACTCTTTCTGACGAATCTCTTCAAACCTTCCTTTAAGGGCTACAATGGTAGGCACCTGCTCCAAAGATTCCAGCCAGTGGAGAAAACCCTCGACCTCCTCATCGACAATCTCCTCGGCCCTAATCGTCTCACCTTCCCTCCCTTTAAGGTTCTCCTTGGAGACATCTTTTAGATGGTCAATGTTGTATAGATAGACGTTGTCAATCCCATTAATGCGCGGATCGAAATTGTTGCGTCTATCACCGAGATCGATAAAGAACATTGCCTTCTGCTTTCTCTCTTTCAAGACCTCCGTTATCGTATCAGATCCCAAGAGGAACTGGGGTGACTCGGTAGAGCCGATAATCACGTCGGCCAGCTTGAGGTAACGTCGATAGTCCTCAAACCGAATGGGGCTGGCGTGAAACTCCTCGGCTAACTTCACCGCGTGGTCAAAGGTACGATTGGTAATCATCACGCTTCGGACTCCGTTTTGGATGAGATGCCGGACTACTAATTTGCCCATCCTCCCCGCCCCTATGACCATCACGGTCTTATCTTCAAGATTATCAAAGATGCGTTTTGCCAGATCTACTGCCACCGAGCTTATGGAAACCGGGCGCCTGGCAATCGCCGTCTCACTCCGCACCTTTTTGGCCACTGAAAAGGATCGATGAAAGAGGCGGTGCAGGATCGTCCCGACCGTGCCCGCCTCCCGGGCAGTGAAATAGTATTCTTTCAACTGCCCCAGAATTTGTGGCTCCCCGACCACCATGGAGTCGAGACTTGCGGCAACGCGGAAGAGGTGGCGCACCGCACTCTGATCCGAATATGTATACAGGTGGCCCTCCAGTCCGTCCAGGTCCTCACCGGACTCCTGTTCCACGAGAAATCTCTTGATATCCTGAACGGCTGTTTTCTCCTCTACCGATGCTGCCAGCACCTCGACCCGATTACAGGTGGACAGGATCACCCCTTCCTCAATTGAAGATAGAGACACCAGACGCTTAAGGGACTCCGTCATGGATCTATTTGCAAAGGCAACCCTTTCGCGGAGCTCAATAGGCGCGGTCTCGTGGTTAAGACCCACAATGATTACCTTTGTTTTCATATCTATTCGAATCTGCCACCGTGCCGGCCAGGGAAAACGGAGTCCCCCATGAGAAAATAGCCCAGGACAACGGCAAAGCCCACAATGGTCCAGAAGGCTGCCTTTTTCCCACGCCACCCAGCTGTCAACCGACCGTGGAGCAACCCCCCGTATAGTATCCAGGTGATTGCCGATGAGATCTGACGCGGCTCCCAGGACCAGTATTCCCCCCAATGGACACGAGCCCAGAGACTTCCCGTGATGATGCCTAATGTCATGAGCGGGAAGCCCCAGATCAAAAAGACATAGTTGAGACGATTCAACCTCTCCAGAGAGGGAAAGTGTTTGTTCAGAACGGATATCTTCTTGTTTTTTAACTGATATTCATGAAGCAGGTACATGACGCTAACTGCAAAGGCCAATGCAAAAAAGGCATTTCCCAGGAAAGCCAATGTGACGTGGAGGGGAAGCCAATAGGTTTTAAGAGTCAGGGGAAGCTCTCCACCACTCGCCTCTAAAGTAAAGGCTGCCAGAGACATCAGAAAGGCCAGGGGGGCAATGAAACAACCAAGAACCGTCAATCGATAATTATACTGTACTGGGAGGTAGACCCCTACCATGAGCCAGCTATAGAATGAGAGGGCCTCGCGTAATTGCGTTACTGCCGGATAGCCGGTGTGAAAGAAATAGACTCCGAGGGCTGCGGTGTGGATTAAAAAACCGGCAAAGACAAGAAGGAGGGAAAGACGAGAGGAAATGTCCTTTGCAACGACAAGATGGAAGATAAAGCTACCCGTTGCCAGAAGATAGATCGCAGCGGTGATCTGAAGAAGAATAACATCCATAAGCAACGGCTCATTATACCCTAACCCTTAGCCAGCTAAAATACCCGCCCTCTCCAAACTCCCGAGGAACATTGTAGGTAATACTGGCACGACGGCTCCGCAGGATCAGCAGCCGCCCCTTGACTGGAAGTAGACCCCGATCCGAAAAACAATCGGGGGATTTCCGGTATTGAGCGGCTTAGGACACCAGTTGCCGGTATTTTGATCGTTGGTTTGCAACTACACTAAAGGTGAGTTGCTGAGTCATGCTTGCAACAGGTTTTTGGCGCGCTCTGAAGATCATCGGGGAATATTTCTTTGACTGATTAATTTCGGACCGGGACTAACAACGGATTCTTTAGGTCGGAGGTCAATGTGTAGGTATTTTTAGAAGCTGTCCAATGGAAATGAAATGGATATTCGACAGCCCGTTGACGTTTTGAATCTCATATACAGAGATTCGATAATTACGGGCAATACGAGACAGGGTTTCTCCCTTCGTCACAAGGTGACGAATCCAAGGACGATTCACTATTTTTTGATAGGCTGCTGCAAAGGCCGGCAATTGTCCTGCCGGCACCTTGACGCGATACCACTTGGGTAGGAACTTAATCTTGCGGCTCAGTGCCGGGTTCCAGCTAAGAAACTCCTGGCGGGAAACCCCTGTGGATTTAATCAGAGATGACACAGAAATAGGCTGTTCTAGCTCCATCTCTTCTATCGGGATGGGGGAGTGGTACT
>JAPUHZ010000410.1 GCA_027297485.1 Deltaproteobacteria bacterium | reverse complement strand
TGGATGTTTCCTATTGGCGGGAGAAGCGGTGGTTCAAAACGGGCCGCCGTTTTTGTTTTCAAGGTCCGTAGGACGCAAATCAATAGCTCTTTAATTGAGTCCTAGCGGTCTGGCACTCAGCAAACCCAAGCCCAGAACGGCCTCCAGCCTATTTAGAATTGACACTTTTGGACTTTGCGTCTAAGTGTTCTTAAAAGGCTAAAGAGAGCCTTTTATTTCACTTGCGGATTGCGGGAGTCCAGATTCCCCATCGGAAATTAACGGGGTCATTTCTTGACTTTGCACCAGTAGCTGCGGGTGAGGCATCACCTTTTCTCATGAAGCCCTCGGCTACAGAGGTTTAAACCCCGTGGTCGATATATTTTGATTTCAAGGGAAGAGTCTAAGGAGCCTCTTTAAGGCATTTTCCTTTTCTGTTCGCTCGATTCTTGCTCGCTCTAGTGATTTTCGTAGGATCTCGATCGATTGGTCGTAAATCTTCCGGTTCACTGGATAGGGATGACCATCTTTGCCTCCGTGGGCGAAACTAAATTTGGCCGGGTCTCTCCACGACGCTGGTGTGCCATAGGTGATCTCAGAGATGAGGGCCAGGGCTCGGAGCGTCTTGGCCCCGACACCTGGCATTCCAAGAAGGCCCTCGAAATCTTTTGCCTTTGTCTCATAGGCCTTCAGCAGGACCTTCTCGATCGATTTCGGGTGAAGCTCTTTAAGGGAAACTTCGTGATGGCTCGGAAGGGAAAGGGTTTGCAGCTTTTTAAGCTCCCGTATGATCTTCTCCGGCTGTTCTTTGGAGAGATCGGTCATTACCTCTTGCGCCTTCACGCTTTCCGCGGCCACCAGGTTCAGCGCTCTCTCCCTTTGCAGGTTACTGCAGATAGCAGCGTGGGGTTCCAGAGTGAGGGACTGGATATTTTCCGAGTACCAGTGGTAACGTCGCGCAAATCGGTCACTCATCCCCTGTTGCACCACCGCCCACGAGCCTTTGAGCGTAAAGAAAAAATTGTGGTGGTAAAGCTGGAAGCCGTCCTGGATAGCGTTGTTGTCGATCTTTGCTGTCAGGCGGCTAAGATATACGAGCTCGTTAGGATCACGTTTCAGGGAAAGTTTCTCACCTGCAGAGATAATCTCCCCGGGGGTTTTGCGCGAGGTCCTTCCTTTTCCACCGGCGATGACTAATCCGAGCTCTCTTTCTCTTCCCTTCAGCCCTTCCTTCAACGCGCCACATACAGTCGTGGTAATGCCGGAGGAATGCCAGTCGAAACCCAGAACGCAACCGAGGGATTGAAACCAGTAGGGGTCGGAAATCCGGATCAACAGCTCTTCCGGGCCATGGTCTTCAATAATGAGGCGGACGATCTCCCGCCCCAGCCGAACCATCCTCTGAAATAGCCAGGCGGGTGCTTTGCCGCCGTGAAGGGGGAGGTAGGCTATGCCGGTTTGTCGCATCATCCCAGGCCGCTGAAAAAGGCCCATCTGCGGCGTTGCGCTCGACCACCTCGTTCCAACGTACTTCCTAAGTACGCCTCCGCTCGTCGGTTTCTCGCACGCCTTGCACCTGGGACCTTTTTGACCGGCCTAGAGATCCGTGTTTTCCAACAGACTGATCTATCCTATTCATCTGTCTCCCCGAAGTGGTCTCTCAGAATTTTTTCCTTAACGTACTCGAGGACCCCTAAGTCTTGGATAATATCGCCGCCGGTATCGTAGAAAAAGATATCACCCTTGCGGTTGCGGCCGATGGCGACTAGCCACTCAAGCTCGTCCCGATCCTCCAAAAGGTAATTGATGGCCTGGTTGGCTCCCTTGCTGGCGATAATGGTTACCTTGGGATTTACTCTTTTTTTAGGCTGGGTCATAACCGTGGCACCTCCTGTTTCGTGATTCAGCTTATATCAGCGCCGTCCATTCCACAACATGGCGTTGAAACTGGTACCAGGGCCTTTCAGCACTCGTGTGAATTCAAGGTCGCCGCAAAAAGGCTGGTGGAGTGAGAATGGGCTTGGACTTTTCTACCGCACCATCTCTGCCAGCGCTTCCACATGAAAGGTATGGGGAAAGAGATCGATGGGTCGGACCCGTGTCAACTTGTAGCCTCTTTTACTCAGCGCCGCCAGATCGCGCGCCAGGGTGGGAGGATGACAAGAAACATACAGGATCTTCTCCGCTCCCAGTGAGGCTAAGTCCTCTTCCAGCCCTTTGGCGCCGGAGCGTGGGGGGTTAAGAATAATCTTGGAAAAGCTCTCGCCTTTTTCTCGCAATTGCTTTAGCGCCCTGGAGACATCAGAGCGAATCCAGCGAATGTTTTCCAATTGGTTTAGCCTACTGTTTGCCCTGCCGTTTTCAATAGATCTAGGGTTACCCTCTACAGCCACTACTTCCCGGGAGCGCCGAGCCACGGGCAGGGTGAGGTTGCCGGCCCCGCAGTAAAGCTCCAGGACCCGGTCTTGATCGTGTAACTCTGCCCACTGGAGGAGTTCGCGGACGAGTTGACTGTTGCCTTCCCGATTCACCTGGGTAAAGAGTTCCCCGTCCACCTCTATCCTTAAACCATCTTCCAAACGAATTAAGATTTTCCTTTGTCCCCAGGATCGACGCCAGCCGTGCCCGAAGAGGATAAGCCCGTTTATCTCCTTATGTTGCTCAAGAAAACGAGAGTTGGTGGCGCTATCTTCAAGGACAAACTCTCCATCGCTTTTTCCTGTGAGGAGCACTTGTTTTTCCTCGTCGCTCTCCACGATCTCCACCTGGTGGATAGGAGTCTTTAGTTCTCGGATCCATTCTCTGGCATGGCTTAGGCAGCGGTCCACCTGGGGATCGGCAATGAGGCAGGAGTCGATCTCGATCAGCTCGTGGGAGGAGGCTCGGTAAAAACCGAGCCTGTTACGCCTATCGCCTTGGAGACGGATGCGACGGCGGTAATGGAATTCTTTCGGTGAGCGGATGATCGGTAGCAGCTCATAACCGTCGAGCTTTCCAATGCGGCGCAAGGCGTCCTCGACGCTCTTTTGTTTGGCGGCAAGCTGAACCTCATACTGGACCTGTTGCCATGAGCAGCCGCCGCACTCGCCGAAATAGGGACACGGCGGGGGTTGGCGCAGGGGAGATGGTTTTACCAAGCGTAAGAGTTCACCGATAGCGTAGTTTCCCTTTTCCTGTACAATCCGAACCTCCCCCTCATCTCCAGGAGCTGTCAGCGGGACCAAGATGACTTTCCCCTCCTTGCGACCGATGCCATAAGGGCCATAGGCGAGGGAGTCGATCTTTAGCGTTAGTTCTGTCGGCGTCATTTTGTGATGGCCTTCAGCAGTCAGCTCTCAGCTTTTGCACCAAGGCTGACACGCTGATGACTGACAGGTAATAGCTGGTATACTCTCTGTTATTGCCCCCGACCTACGTGTTATAAAACAAACCGAATAAGCAAGCTATACGCTCGCTAT